>CAXNGD010000058.1:0-10512 GCA_964201575.1 Acetobacterales bacterium
TCTTCACGCTGCGCCGCCGTCAACGTGTCCAGGCCAGACAGCCAGTTACGGAAAATCGCGTCGTCCATCGATGCGCTCCAAACAGGGCGTTTGACCGGATTCTACAGAGCACATACGATTCGAGAACAGAGCCTTCTTTTTTCAAAAAAAACATCTTTCTCCCTTCAAACCACCAACCGCGGCACCGCTGCCAACAACGCCCGCGTCGCCGCCGCCTGCGGTCGCGCGAACACCTCCGCCACCGCCCCGCGCTCCACGATCCGCCCCGCCTCCATCACCGCCACATCGCCCGCCACCGCGCGCACCACGGCCAGGTCATGCGAGATCAGCAGGTAGGCAACCCCCGTCCGTTCCTGCAATTCCATCAGCAGGTTCAGCACCGCGTTGCGCACCGAAACGTCCAGCGCCGAGACCGGCTCGTCCAGAACCACCAGCCGCGGCTCGGTCGCCAAAGCGCGAGCGATGGCCACACGCTGCCGCTGCCCGCCCGACAGCTCATGCGACCGCCGGTCGATCAGCGCCGCCGGCAACCGCACCATGTCCAGCAGCGCCAATGCCCGCGCCCGCCATTCCCCGCGCGGCGCCAGGCCATGCACGCGCAGGGGATCGGACAGCACCCGCCCGATCGTCGCCCGCGGGTTGAACGCGGTGGACGGGTCCTGGAACACCATCTGGAACCGCGGCCGCAGCGGCCGCAGCGCACCGCCCCCCAGGGCCAGAAGGTCGCGGCCCTCGAACCGTATCGTGCCCCCATCCGGCTCGGTCAGCCGCATGACACAGCGCGCCAGTGTCGACTTGCCGGACCCCGAGGCCCCGGCCAACGCCAGCGTGCGCCCCGCCGCTACCTGCAGGTCAACACCATCCAGCGCCGCAACCCTCCGCCCGGTCCGGGCAAAATGCTTGGTCAGGCCTACAACTTCCAGCAACGCCTCAGGCATCGGGAACCGAGACAACGAAATCGGCGCCAATCTCCGGCAGCCGCCGGCCAAGTGCGGTATCCAGGTCCAGCCGCGAGGCCAGCAGCGCGCGCGTATAGGCATGCGCCGGCGCCCGCAGCACCGCGCGCACCGGACCGGCCTCCATCAGTCGCCCGCCGAACAGCACCGCCACCTCCTCGCCCAACTGGCTGGCCAGAGCGATATCGTGCGTCACGAACAACAGGGTCAGCCCGCGTTCGCGCACCAGCCCGTCCAACAGCTCCACCATCTGGTGCTGCACCACCGTGTCCAGCGCGCTGGTCGGCTCATCGGCCACCAGCATCAACGGATCGGCCGCCAGGGCCGCGGCAAGCGCGATGCGCTGGCGCTGGCCGCCGGAGAACTCGTGCGGATGGCGCCGCAGCGCCGCGGTGGCATCGGCAATTCCCATCCGGTCCAGCAACCGTGCCGCCTCGGCCCGCGCCGCCTGCCATGTCCGTCCGCGATGCACCACCGCCACCTCGGCAATCTGCTCACCGATCGTCAGCACCGGGTTGAGGCTGCCGCCGGGATCCTGGAACACAACGCCGATATCCCGTCCAAGCACCGGCGCGCCCAGCCCGGGAAAGGCGATGCTGCCGAAAACCGCAGTGCCCGCCCGCAATAATCCGCACACCGCCAACGCCAAGGTCGACTTGCCGGACCCGCTCTCCCCCAGAACCGCCAGGCGCCGCCCGGCCGCCAGCCGCAGTGACACATCGGCCAGCGCCGCCACGCCGCGATACGCCACCCCCAAACCGTCCACCGCCAGGAACGTCATGCCAGAACCCGCCACGCCCGCAACGCCCGCGCCACCCCGCGCCCGGTCAGATGCACCGACAGCACCGTCAGCACCAACCCGACGCCCGGAATGATCGACAGGTACGGTGCCCGCCGCAGCACCGTCCGCCCCTCGGCGATCATGCTGCCCCAGGTCACCCGGTTGGGATCGCCGAAACCAAGGAAGGACAGCGCCGCCTCGATCAGCACCGCCGCCGCCACGACCACGGCCGCCAGCGAGACCGCCGGGGTCAGCGCATTCGGTAGCACTTCCCTGAACGCGATCTCCAACGGCCGCATCCCGATCACCCGCGCGGCGGCGACGAAATCCCGTTCCCGCAGCGAAAGTATCTCCGCCCGGGTGATCCGTGCCGGCTGCATCCAGGCGCCGATGGCGATTCCGAGCACGATGGTCTCCGCGCGCGGCCCGGTGACCGAGATCAACGCCAGGGTCAGAAGGAACGCAGGCACCGTCTGGAACGCTTCCGCCAACCGCATCAGCGCTTCATCCACCCAGCCGCCGAGGAACCCCGCCACCGTACCCACCGTGATCCCGATCCCCAGCGCCGCCACCGCCGCACTGACCGCCACCAGCAGCGAGGTCCGCGCGCCATGGATCAGCGCGGATAGAACATCGCGCCCCAGCCGATCGGTGCCCAGCGGATGGGCCATGTCCTGCAGCGGACGCAGCAGCGGTTCGCCAGCGATCGCCAGGGGATCGCCGGGCGCCAGCCAGGGTGCGGCCAGTGCCACGGCGACCAGCAGCGCCAGCATCACGACGCCAAACCGCCCCTCGCCGGTCTCCATCACGCGCCGGGCAAAACTCATCCTCCGGTCCCCGAACCGACGCGCGGGTCCAACAGCGCATAGACCAGGTCGATCACCAGGTTGACCGTCATCACCACCACGGCGCTCAACAGTATGACCCCGAGCAGCAGCGGCGTATCCCGCCGCGCCACCGCCTCGGACGCCAGCCGCCCGAGCCCGGGAATGGCGAACACGCTCTCGATCACCACGCTGCCACCCAGCATCGAGGCCGATTGCAGCCCCAGCATGGTGACCACCGGCAACAGCGCATTGCGCGCCACATGCCGCAGCACCAGCCGCGCGCCATGCATACCGCGCGCCCGCGCCGCGCGCACAAAATCCTGGCTCCACAACTCGGCCATCCCGTCGCGCATCAGCCTTAAGTACAGCGCCATGTAGACCAGCCCCAGCGCCAACACCGGCAGCACCAGATGCCGGCCGATATCCAGCGCCCGCTCCCAACCGGTCAGCCCGGAGGCAACCGTTTCGATCCCGCCGCTCGGCAGCCAGCGGAGCTCAACGGAAAACGCCACGATCAGCACGAGCCCGAGCCAGAAGCCCGGCATGGCATAGATCGCAATCGCCGCCAGCGACACCGCCCGGTCCCGTACCGACCCCGGCCGCGCCCCGCACACCACGCCAAGTGCGGAACCCAAAGACAGCGCCAGCAAGGTTGCCATGCCCATCAGCAGCAAGGTATTCGGCAACCGCTCCAGCACCACGCTCAACACGGGCCGGGCAAACGCCGTCGACCAGCCGAGATCCAGCCGCAGCAGGGCCGCAACATAGGCCGCCAGCCGCGCCAGCGACCCCTGGTCCAGCCCCCATTCGGCCCGCAGCGCCGCCCGTTGCGCCGCATCTCCCCCGCCGATGCCGGCGAGATAGGCGTCCACCGCATCGCCCGGTGCTGCCTCCAGCAACAGGAACGCGCCAACCACCACCAGGCAGAACACCGGCACCACGCCGATCAGCCGGCGCCGCAGCAGCCCCAGCGCCCGGGTCACGCGCCGTGCCTACCCGGCGAAGCCCAGATCGGCCCAGTTCGACACCGCCCAGCGCGGATTGTTCGACACGCCGACCAGCGTGTCCCGCGCCACGCTGATGAAGCTGAACTCGGCCACGTTGATCAGCGCCACGTCATCCACCACCTGTTTCTGGAAGGCGCGGTACAGCCGGACCCGCTCGGCATCGTCGATCGTGCCGGCGGCCTGCCTGATCAGCCCGTCCACCGCGGCATTGGCATAGCCATACTGGTTTGCGAACGGCACCCCGGCGGGCAGGCCGCTCTGGTAGAGGATCGTTGTCGAGATGGCAGGGTCGCCGCGATAGACCGGGCTGGCCACGGTGATGTCGAAGGCGTGGTCGGTATAGACCGCCTTCAGATGCGCAGGGGTGTCGTTGGACACGATCTGCGCGTCGATCCCAATCGCTGCCAGGGCCTGGCGCAGATAGTCGCCGAATTGCCGCGTCTCGTTGAAGAACGGCGCCGGCAGGAGGCGGAGCCGGAACCGTGTGCCGGATGCGTCGCGAGGGAAGCCGGCCTCGTCCAGCAGGGCATTGGCGCGGGCGGGATCGAAGCCGGGCATGGCGATATCGGCGGCATGGAACACGCGGTCATGGCGCGGCACCGGCCCCTGGCTGGTGGCGGCATAGCCGCGGAAGATCGCGCGTACCACGAAGTCGCGGTCGATGGCGTGGGACAGCGCGCGACGGACCCGCACGTCGGCCAGCTCGCGGCGGCGGTGGTTGATCTCCACGCAAAGCTGATAGGTCAGTCCCTCGTAGCCATTGGCGAAGACCTTCAGCCCGCGCACCTTGGCGATGCGGTCCAGGTCGGCCAGGGGCACGGCGGAGAAGGCGGCGAGCTGGATTTCTTCGGCTTCCAGCGCGTTGGCGGCCGCGGCGCGATCCGGCAGGACGCGATAGACGATCTCGTCCAGGTAGGGTTTGCCGGTGTCCCAATAGGCGGGGTTGCGGATCAGCCGGGTGTACTCGCCCGGCCGGCGCTCGGCGAAGCGGAACGGGCCGGTGCCGACCAGCGCCACGTTGGCCGGGTTCTTCATGATGTCGGTGCCCTCGAACAGATGCCGCGGCACCACCGAGGTCACCACCGGCAGGGCGTTGCGGATCATCTGGGCCGGGGTCGGCACGGCGAAGCGGAACACCGCCGTGTGGGCATCCGGCGTCTGGACGGCTTCGAGGTCGCGGAACACCGCGCGGCCGAGATTGCCCAGCTTCTTCCACACTTCCATCGCCGAGAAGGCGACATCGGCCGAGGTGAAGGGCTTGCCGTCATGCCAGGTGACGCCGGGGCGTAGGGTGAAGGTGACTGACCGTCCGTCTGCCGCGCCCTCCCAGCCGGTGGCCAGGCGCGGGGCCAGCCCGTCGCGCCCGGTGTAGGAGGCCTCGGCGAGGGGTTCCATCAGCTTGCTGGCGACGAAGAACACGCCGTTGCTGGCTATGATCGCCGGGTTGAGGTTGGCCGGCTCGGAATCGGCGGCCACGGTCAGGCGGCCACCGCGCTTCTGTGCCTGGGCGGGGCGCGGCAGGAAGGGCAGGGTGGCCGCGCCGGCCAGGGCGCTGCGGCGGGATACGGCTGGGGATGACATCGACGACCTCACGCAACACGGACACGGCGGGCTACATCATGCCTGCCCGTTCGCCACTTGTCTCGCCACTCGGCTGTCCGGCCGCTCAGGGCAGCGGCAAGCGGCTGGCCACGTAGTCGTCCGAGGCGGTGCGCTGGTTCGCCGCGACCAGTTCGCGCTTGACCCGTTCGTTGCTCACCGGGTCGTGCCAGCGGCGCCAGACGCCGCGGAAGCCGCGCTCGGTACTGACGGAGGTGCGCCGGAACACATGGGTTTCCACCTTCCGATCGCCGATGGTCAGGGTTTCCAGGCCGGTACGCTGCCAGGTGTCCTCGGTCGCCGCGGTCTGGCCGTTGCGCGAGGTGGTCTGGAAACGGAAGGTGACCTCCGTAGCCGCGGCGAACAAGGCATCCATCCCGCGGCGGATATCGGCACCGTGCAGCTCCGAGGTGTCGGGGCCGAAGATGCCGAACAGCGAGGCGCCGGGGCTGGCGCCACGCTGCCAGCGGCAGAGGGCCGGGTCGGACGGGTCGGCGCCGAGATTGGTCAGGGCGTGCACCGCGGTGCCCATGGTGACCTCGGTCACCGTTCCGGCGAGCGGGCATTTGAAGGCGATTGGCGGCGCCTGTGCCCGCAGGGGCAGCGGTGCTGCGGCAAGGGCCAGGGCGAGCAGCGCCGGGGTCAGTCGGTCGCGAACCGGGGCGGTCATGGCGGGTGCCCTTTCCGAAGGCGATGCTACCCCGCCGCCGCCCGCTCGAAGGCCAGCAGGCCCTGTTCGACGGTTTCGCGGGAGAGGTTGCGGGTGATGAAGACGATGCGGCTGGTGCGGGGGTCGCCCGGTGGCCAGGCGGGGAGGAGGGTGGGTTCGTGGAAGATGTGCTGGACGCCGTGGATGACGACCGGGCGGTCCTGGCCGACGAGGTTCAGGATGCCCTTGACCCGCAGCAGGTTTTCTCCCCGGGTGCCGATGAGCATTTCCAGGCACATGCCGATGCCGGACCAGTGCAGCGGAGTGTCATAGGTCAGGCAGAATGAGTGGATGCTGCCGTCATGTGCGCCCTGCTTGCCCCAGGCGGCGTCGTTCAGCCAGGTTCGGACTTCAGCGATTTTTCCCGCGGCGTCGAACAGGCCGCATTCGAGGATGGTGTCCGGGTTGATCTCGCCGCGTGAGGCGGTGAGCACCGGGGCGCCCGGGTTGAGGGCGGCGATGCGGGCGAGCAGGGCTGGGTTGGCGGGGGCGAGGTCGGTCTTGGTCAGGACGATGCGGTCGGCCATGGCGAGCTGGCGCAGGGCTTCCTCGTGCTGGTCCAGCGTGGCCAGGCCATGGACGGCGTCGACCACGGTGACGATGCCGTCCATGCGGTAATGGCGGGCGAGCATGATGTCGGCGAGCAGGCTCTGGACCACTGGGGCGGGGTCGGCGAGGCCGGTGGTCTCGACCATGACGCGGCGGACTTCGCCGGCCTGGATGCGGGGGACGAGGTCGGTGAGCGCGCGGGCGAGGTCGCCCTGGACCGAACAGCACAGGCAGCCCGAGGGCAGCAGCATGGTGGTGTCGTCCAGCTTCTCGACCAGGATGTGGTCCAGGGCGATCTCGCCGAACTCGTTGACCAGCACGGCGGTGCCAGCCATTTCGGGCCGGGGCAGCAGGCGGTTGAGCAGGGTGGTTTTTCCCGCGCCGAGGAAGCCCGTCAGGATGGTGACGGGAACGGGCCTAGTGGGTATGGCCATAGAGCTTGTCCGGTGCCACCAGCGGGTCGGCGATCTCGACGAGGGCGCCATCGCGGGCGGCGCGGTAGAAGCAATCCCGCCGGCCGGTGTGGCAGGCCACGCCCTGCTGGTCGACGAGGAGCAGGATGGTGTCGCCGTCGCAGTCCAGGCGCAGTTCGATCAGTTTCTGTTGCTGGCAGGAGGTCTCGCCCTTGCGCCAGAGCTTTCCGCGGCTGCGGCTGAAGTAACAGACTTGGCCGGTCGCCAGGGTCTCGGCGACGGATTCGCGGCTCATCCAGGCCATCATCAGCACTTCGCCGGTGTCGTGCTGTTGGGCAATGGCGGGGATCAGGCCGTTGGTGTCGAAGCGGAGTTCGGCGAGGATGTTCGGGCTGTCCATGGTTCTCGTCCCAGAGGAAGTGCTACATTGCACGGATGGGACCGGAATTCACCCCCGCGACGATTGCGAAGCTGGAGCATGTCACGGCGCTGTGCGAGCGGCGGGGGACGCGGCTGACGGCGTTGCGGCGGCTGGTGCTGGGGCTGATCCTGGATTCGGCGGCTCCGGCGGGGGCGTATGATTTGTTGGAGCGGTTGCGGGGACATCGCGGGGCCTCGGCGCCGCCGACGGTGTATCGGGCGCTGGAGTTCCTGTTGGCGCAGGGGTTCGTGCATCGGATCGAGCGGTTGAGTGCGTTCGTGGGCTGTATCGACACGCATGACCATGACGAAGGGCATCATCACGCGGCGCAGTTCCTGATCTGCCGGAGTTGCGGGCAGGCGACGGAGATCGAGGATTTGGACCTGGCGCATGCGCTGCTGGAGGCGGCGGAGCGGGTGGGGTTCAAGGTGTCCGGGGCGACGGTGGAGGCCGAGGGCGTTTGCGCGAAATGCCGGGCGGATAGTTAATTCGATATCGTAATGAAATAATCGTGGGTCGATGACTCCGCCTGGCGGTGTTTTCGGCGTGAGTCGGGGGGGCGCGCGGGCGTGCCGGCGTGGTGGGGGCGGGTGTTCGGGGGTGAGGGCGTTGGCTGAAGGTGGCGCGGGTCTGGCGGCTCGGGGCAGCGCCCGACGGAGTCCTGGTGCGCGCGGGTGTGGCGGCGGGTGCCGGGACGGCGCGGTTGATTGGTGCGGGGTGCGGCGCGGCGGGTGTGTTTGGGCTCGCGCGCGTCGGCGGCGGGCGGGCGGGGTTGGGCGGCCGGCAACTGGCCGGATTGCCAGGCAAGGAAGACCTGTTCGAGGCAGGCGAAGGGGCGGGCCAGGATGGCCATGATCGCGGCGTGCAGGGTGGCGGGGAGAAACGGGTGGGCGGAGTCCTCCTGTGCGCTGGCGCGCATTCTGACGATCGCGTCGCCGATTGGGGAGGGGTGATTTTCCATGATAAGATAATTAGGTCGTTGTGTAAATTTTTCAAGTTAAATTTTACCATTTAGGTAAAAATTGTTACCGTCACGAGGGGTTGGCCACGACAACGATGTATGGGTCGCCGGTCAGGGTGCTGCCGCTGTACCCGAAAACGCGGGGCGAGAAGTATTCGATGGCGGTGCGTCGGCCGCCGCTGTCGACGAGGGTGTAGCCGGGCAGGGTGAGGGAGGCGAGGGGGCGGCGGGGCTGCGCCACGTGCAGGGTGAGTCCGCGATAGCCTTCGGCGCCGAGATTGTCTTCCCAGGTCAGGATCGGGGTGGTCTGCTTGTCGAGCCAGATGGTGATGGAACCCTGAAGTCGAGGTCCAGGACGGCGCTTCAGACCGGGGCGGTGAGGTCGCGGGCATCGAGAAAGAAGGTGTCGTTGCCTTGGCCGGACAGGACGTTCGAGCCGGTGCCGCCGTCGATGACGTTCTGGCCGGTGCTGGCAGCAATGGCGTCGTTGCCCGAACCGGTGCGCAGAAACCAGTTTGGCGTGCCGGCGACGAGGGCGAGGCCGCGTTCGGTGCGGGCCTCGTTGGCGGCCCATTGGGCGCCCATCGGGCCGTTCCAGGCTTCGACCTGGCGGGCGTGGCGGGTGGCGGCGTCGGCCATGGGATTTGCTATCGTGAGCGTGACAGCCCAGACGCGTTTTGTCGAATGGGGGCACGATGTTCGATGGGTGCGCCGTCAGGCGCCGAGGCGCTGGAGGATGGCCGCTGCTTCCGCGGTGATCTCGCTGACTATGTCGGCGGCCGGCTGAACTTTGCGGACAATGCCAACGCCCTGTCCGGCCCACAGCGACAGCGCCTCCAGGTCGCCGGACGTGTCGGGACCCACCGTGTAGGACCGGTAACGCACGATATCGCCGCGTGTGGGCGAGGTGGCAATGACCTCGCCTTCGCCGGGCCGCTTGCCTGGTGGCGGGCGTCCGGCCGCCTCCCAGTTGGCGATCGTGCTGTTGCGCAGCACGCGGTGGGGCGCATCCGGCCAGCTGACATCAAAGAGGTTCTCCAGCCAGACCGTGTCGTTCTCCGTGGCCGCCAGCAAGCGCTGCTGATACACCGGGTGGATTGCCGCCTCCGTGCTGGCCAGGAAGCGGGTGCCGATCCAGGCGCCGGCCGCGCCCAGGGCCAGCGCCGCGGCGAGGCCGCGGCCATCGGCAATGCCGCCCGCTGCGACGACCGGCACAGCGCCGACGGCATCCACGACGGCCGGCACCAGGGCCATCGTTGCCACGGTGCCCCGCACATGGCCGCCGGCTTCCCACCCTTGCGCGACGATCACATCGGCGCCGCAGTCGACCGCCTGGCGCGCCGCTTCGGCATTTCCGACGCTGTGCATGACGATGGCGCCGGCGGCCGTGGCCCGCGCCAGGGGCACGCCGGGCTCTTGCCAGAAGAACGAGATCACCTTGACGCCTTCGTCCAGGCAGGCGGCGAGGCGGTCTTCCTGCGGGAAATTGAGGTTCAGGTTGACGGCGAAGGGCCGCGAGGTCAGCGCCTGGGTTTCACGCACCTGACGGCGAAGGGCGTCCAGGCTTGCGCCCCACAGCGGCAGGGTGCCCAGGCCACCGGCGTTGCTGACCGCGGCGGCGAGTTGGGGGCTGTGACCGCCGGCCATGGGGGCGAGAACTATGGGAACTTCGATGCCGAGCCGGTCGCAAAGGGCGGTCTTCATCGCAAGAGTCCTTGTTCCATGCACCGATAGGGGACGGCGAAACACGATTGCCGGTCGGACTGTATGGCAGGTCGGTTGGTAGGCGCTGTTCTTTACTCGACGTCGCAGTGTAGCGTCGGCATGGCCGAGCGGACAATGGGTAGAGTCTTTTTGCTTCTTTTTGTTCACAAAAAGATGATTCTTGTTTGTCTTTCCATTATTTTTCGTTGGCATGTATCGAAGTCAAGCGGGGGCAGAGGGGCAAGTATCGCGGCACGGCGACACGATGCCCGGCGGTCTTTGGGTGCGCGGGGTTTGGTCCTTTTGACTGGTTCTGGTGGGGCTCTGGATTGCTTCGCTGCGCTCGCAATGACGGGGTGGGGGAGGTTGTTCGTAATGGGCAAAGTTTTTTGCTTGGCGGATTCAAGTTTGGGAGCGAACGTCGCCGGGGGGCGTATTTCCTGCCGCGGCTGCGGCAGCGAGAAGGCTGGCAAATTGCTCGCCTGGAGTGGCGTAGTCGAGCGTTTTCCTGGGGCGGTCGTTGAGGCTGGCGGCCACCATGTCGAGGTCGTGCTGGTTAAGGGCGGATAGCGACATGCCTTTGGG
>CAXNGD010000059.1:0-10510 GCA_964201575.1 Acetobacterales bacterium
GGCTGTCGGGCGGGGATTTGAAGGCGATGGTGCTGGCCGGGGCCGGCGGCCCCAGACCCCATTCGTTCAGCGCCGCCGGGGGGGGCTCCGTGGCGCGGCTTCGCGCCTACCGCCGCGGCAGGGGCGGGAGGAAGGCGCGGCTGGTGATGGCGGTGTAGAACAGCCAGACGCCGATGCCGAAGGGGATGCCGATGCTGAGGCCGCGCAGCCAGGGCAGGAGCTGCCAGCCGGCGGCGATCGGGGTACCGCGGATGGCGGCGATGACGAACATGCCGACCAGGGTGGTGGCGGCACCGGTGATCAGGCCGGATAGCCACATCGGCAGCCGGGCGCGCGGGGCCAGGATGCCGAAGGCGGCCCCGTACAGACCGCCCCAGAAGCACTGGTTGAGCAGGGTGGGCAGGCCGAAGGCGCGGGGGTTGGCGGCGAGGTTCCAGACCAGTGCGGTGCGCGGGAAGCCGAACAGGCCGGTTTCGCGCAGGAACAGGATCATGCCCTGGTGGAACACCAGGACGCTGAGGACTGCGGCGAGGAAGCCGATGGCGGCGCGCTGGGGTGTGGACATGGGATGGCTCCGTTCGGATGGTCGAGCATGGCGCGCCACGTTGCGCGCCGCCAGTGTTTCCCGGGTGGCTCCCCGGTGAGGAGCATTTGGGCTATGCAGTGCCGGCGGACATTTTGACGGGGCTGGAGCAGCGCGGTTGAGCGATCTGGGCGGCGAGGATATTGAGCGGCTGGCGAACCGGATGGCGCTGCTCGTTTCCGATGATGGCGAGGCGGACAATGCCGGGCGGGCTGTGGGGCAGCTGGCGCGGCGGCTCGGGCTGTCGGGCGGGGATTTGAAGGCGATGGTGCTGGCCGGGGCCGGCGGGGGCTTTCGGCCGGGGTCCACGCCGGGGTCGCTGCGGCTGGACCGTGAGGTGGATGGGCTGCGGCGCGAATTGCGCGAGGCGCAGGAGGCGGCGCGGGCGGCGCAGCGGGATCGCGACGAGCTGGTGGCGGAGAACGGGGAGATCCGGGTGGCGATGTATCGCCAGCGGGCGGCTTCGCGGCTGCGCCGGCTGGTGCTGGGGTTGGGGGTGATCGGGGTGGTGGGGGTGGCGGCCGGGGTGGTTCTGCTGGTGCCGGATGCGGTGCCGCCATCGCGGACGGCGCCGCGCGAGGTGGCCCGCGATGTGGTGGGGCCGGGGCCGCGCGGCGAGGGCGGACCGGCGGTGGCGCGGGTGGCGCTGGTGCGCGGCGGCGGGGCCGTGGTGTATCGCGATCCCGACCGGACCGCGCCGGTGGTGGCGCGGTTGGGGTCAGGGCAGCGGCTGTTGGTCCAGCGGATGGAGTGGCGCGGCCTGATGCAATGGGTGCTGGTGGAGGTGGATGGGCGGGCCGGCTATGTCGCGGCGACCGAGGTCGAGCTGTTCTGAGGGATGGCGAGCGGCTGCTCGTCCTTCAGCGCGATGCCGGTTTGGCGCTGTTGGCGCATGGCGGCGATCAGCCAGAGGAGTTTTCCCCCGGCCTCGGCGATGGCGAGGCCGTCTGGACGGATGTTGGAGATGCAGTTGCGCTCGGCGTCGGTGCGGCCGGGGCGGGGCCGCCAGGTCAGGTAGACGCCGAGGCTGTCCGGGGTGGACAGGCCCGGACGCTCGCCGATCAGGACGGCCACGGCCTCGGCGGCCAGCGCGCTGCCGATGTCGTCGCCGAGGGCCACGCGGCCCTGGCGGGCGATCACCACGGGGCCGAATTGGCGCAGTGCGGGCATCACCTGGGCGAGAAGCGGGGCGGCGTGGCGCTGGGCGGCAGTGGCTGAGAGGCCGTCGCAGATGACGAACGCAATGCCGGGGGTGGGGGCAAGGGGTTGGTTCTCCGCCAGGCGGCGGCCGAGATCGGGACGCAGGAGGTAGGTCCGGCGGTCCGGGCAGGCGGTTTGCACGACGGTGCTGGACAGGCCGGCGGCGGCGAGGTCGGCGGCCAGGGCCGGGATGTCGAGTTCGGCGTGGACGGCGTCGCGGGCGGCGGCATGGGCGGCCTGGAAGGCGAGGTGGGCGTCGGTGGGCAGGCCGTTGCCCGCCCGGCCGAGGGCGATGCGGGCGGGGGTGAAGCGGCGCAGGTCGCGCCACAAGACCGGGGGGCCAAGGGGAACAAGGGTCATCAGGCGAGGCCGACCAGGGCGGGGGAGAGCCGGGCGGGGATGCGGTCCGGGGAGGCGTGGGCGATGCCCATGCGCTCCAGCCAGGCTTCGAATTCCGGGGCCGGGCGGCGGCCGAGGACGCCGCGGATGTAGAGCGCGTCGTGGAAGGAGGTGCTTTGGTAGGAGAGCATGACGTCGTCGGCGCCGGGGATGCCCATGATGTAAGTGACGCCGGCGACGCCGAGCAGGGTCAGGAGCGCGTCCATGTCGTCCTGATCGGCTTCGGCGTGGTTGGTGTAGCAGACGTCGACGCCCATCGGCAGGCCGAGGAGCTTGCCGCAGAAATGGTCTTCGAGGCCGGCCCGGATGATCTGCTTGCCGTCATGGAGGTATTCCGGGCCGATGAAGCCGACCACCGTGTTGACCAGGAGGGGGGCGAAGCGGCGGGCGACGGCATAGGCGCGGGCTTCGACGGTTTGCTGGTCGACGTTGTGGTGGGCGTTGGCGGACAGGGCGCTGCCTTGGCCGGTTTCGAAATACATAAGGTTTTGGCCGACGGTGCCGCGGTTGAGGCTGAGCGCGGCGGAGTGGGCTTCGGCAAGGAGGGCGAGGTCGATGCCGAAGCTGCGGTTGGCGGCTTCGGTGCCGGCGATTGATTGGAAGACTAGGTCGACCGGGGCGCCCTGTTCGATGCAGCGCAGGGTGGTGGTGACGTGGGCGAGGATGCAGGTCTGGGTGGGGATTTCGTAGCGGGTGCGGACTTCGTCGAGCATTTGTAGGAGCGTGGTGGTGGCGGCGACGCTGTCGGTGGCGGGGTTGACGCCGATCACGGCATCGCCGGCGCCGAGGAGGAGGCCGTCCAGGGTGGAGGCGGCGACGCCGCGCGGGTCGTCGACGGGGTGGTTGGGTTGCAGGCGGACGGAGAGGCGGCCGGGCAGGCCGCTGGTGTTGCGGAAGGCGGTGGTTACCTGGCATTTCGCCGCGATGGCGACGAGGTCTTGCAGGCGGCAGATCTTTGAGACGGCGGCGGTCATCTCGGGGGTGAGGCCGGGGCGCAGGGCGGCCAGCTTGTCGGGGGTGGCGTCCGCCAGGAGCCAGTCGCGGAAACCGCCGACGGTGAGGTGGGCGATGGGGGCGAAGGCGGTCTGGTCGTGGGTGTCCAGGATCAGGCGGGTGACCTCGTCGGTCTCGTAGGGGATGACGGCTTCGTTGAGGAAGGCGCGCAGGGGGAGGTCGGCGAGGGCCAGCTGGGCGGCGACGCGTTCGCTGGCCGTGGCGGCGGCGATGCCGGCCAGCATGTCGCCGGAGCGCGGCGGGGTGGCGCGGGCGAGCAGGGTGCGCAGGTCGGGGAAGCTGTAGCGGGTGCCGTTGACGGTTTCGGCGTGGGGCATGAGGGCTCCTGGCTCAGGCTGGGCGGCGGCGGCGGCGGATGACGAGGACGGCGATCAGCGCGGCGACGGCGATGGCGAGGACGACGAGCACCTCGCCCAGGCTGTTGCGCCACCAGTAGCTGCGGGTGACGCCGCCGATTGTGGGGCTGCGGGGCGAGGCGGGGTCAGGGGTGATGGTGACGCGGCTGCCGGCGGTGAGGGTGGCGACGGAGGGAGCGTCGACGGTGTCGAAGCCCTCGACGCCGGCTGGGTGGCCTGGCGGTTGGTAGCGCAGGCGGACATGGGCGATCGGGACGGCGTATTCGTGGGCGCGGCGGGTGAGCAGGGTGCGGCCGCGCGGGTCGATGGTGATGCCGAGGATTTCGGCCGGCAGGGCGATCCGGGTGGCGCTGCCGATGGAGGGGCGGGCGAGCCAGGGCAGCAGGGGGGCGTCGATCGGCCAGGCCCATTCGAGCAGGCCGAGGGGTTGCAGCACGCGCAGGGTGACGGCGGTGCCGGCGCGGGTGGCGTCGTAGGTTGCCTCGTCGAGGCGGATTTCGGTCTGGCGCAGGATGTCGGCGCCTGGGGTCTGGCGGCAGGTGCGGTCGGCTTCGGTTTCCGTCTCGCCAATGGCGGCGCGGATGGCGGGGTCGATCGGGGCGCCGGCGCCGAGGCCGGGATTGCCGGGCAGGCGGTAACAGACGATGGCGCCGAAGCGGTGCTTGGGGTTGTAGTGGGTGCTGCGGGCGCCGGCGGCGCGGACGCTTTCCAGGCGCAGGGTTTCCTGGGTGGCGGCGACGATGCCGGGGATTGTTTGGCCCCAGAGTTCGGTGGCGGCGCGGGGGGCCTCGGCGATGGTGGCGAGAAGGGCCAGGATGAACCCTGCCAGGGCGACAAGGCGCCAGGTGCGCAGGATCCAGAGGATGAGGCAGGCCAGGGCGACGAGCAGGGCGATGGTGACGAAAAGCACGGCGGACATCGTTGGTCCTTGAGAGGGTTCGACGCGGGTGCGCTCGGCAGTCATGCGTCGTCCGGGGAGCAGACGCAAGAAATCGCTGGACTTGGGTCCGGCGGGGTCGTAGACGACGGCCCCTATTCGGAACGCGGGAGATAACCTGGCGCAAACGCTTGCGCTGGGTATCGTATGGACCGCGGTCCCCAACCTTTTCGCGGCGCGAGCCCGGAAACAGGAGTTAAGGGATCATGGCGAAGAAGATCGTCGGCTACATCAAGTTGCAGATTCCGGCCGGCAAGGCCAATCCGTCGCCGCCAGTGGGCCCGGCGCTGGGTCAGCGCGGCCTGAACATCATGTCCTTCGTGAAGGAATTCAACGCGGTGACGGCTCAGATGGAGCCCGGGATGCCGGTCCCCGTGGTCATTACCGCGTTCGGCGACCGCACCTTCACCTTCATCACCAAGACGCCGCCGAACACCTACTTCCTGAAGAAGGCGGCGGGGATCACCAAGGGCACGACGACGCCGGGCAAGGGTGCGGCGAGCGGGCGGGTCACGATAGAACAACTGCGCGAGATCGCGGCGGTGAAGATGAAGGACATGAACGCCAACGACGTTGACGGGGCCGTGCGCATGCTCGCGGGTTCCGCCCGGTCGATGGGCCTTACTGTGGTGGAGGGCTGATCCGATGGCACACAAGAAGCGCCTCGCGGCCGCCTACAAGGCTGTTGACCTGACCAAGTCGTACTCGCTGGCCGATGCGATCGCCACGGTGCAGGCCAATGCGAAGGCAAAGTTCGACGAGACGATCGAGATCAGCATGAACCTGGGCATCGACCCGCGGCATGCCGACCAGATGGTGCGCGGGCTGGTTGGTCTGCCGAACGGCACCGGTAAGACGCTGCGCGTGGGCGTGTTTGCCCGGGGTGCCAAGGCTGAGGAAGCGCTGGCCGCGGGGGCCGATGTGGTTGGGGCCGATGACCTGGCCGAGAAGATCCAGGCCGGTGATATCCAGTTCGACCGCTGCATTGCGACGCCCGACATGATGGGGCTGGTGGGGCGGCTGGGTAAGATCCTTGGTCCGCGCGGGCTGATGCCGAATCCTCGTCTGGGCACCGTGACCATGGACGTCAAGGGCGCGATCACAGCAGCCAAGGCTGGCCAGGTGGAGTTCCGGGCGGAGAAGGCGGGCATCGTGCATGCGGGGATCGGCAAGGCGTCGTTCCCGGTGGAGAAGCTGCTGGAGAATGCGAAGGCATTTGCCGATGCGATCGTGAAGGCCAAGCCGACCGGGGCGAAGGGCACCTATGTGCAGAAGGTTGCGGTCAGCTCGACCATGGGACCCGGTGTGCGGGTGGATGTGGGGACGCTGGCCTAGAGATAGCAGAAGCGAGGAAGAACGTTCTTTTTTGAAAAAAAGAACCAAAAAACTTCCATCCGTTTGGAAGGCGCGGCGTTGCCGCTGGGCAATGGATGAAAGTCTTTTTGCTTCTTTTTCTACAGAAAAAGAAGACCTTCCTTGCCTTAAGAAATTCGCCGCCAGCCGAAAGGCCGGCGGCGGGTAGGGGGCGGGAGCCCCCGATCCTGTCCGAGACCGCTCGTTGTTCTTCGGAGCATTAAGGGACCCTCGGGTCCGCGCGCGGGAGACGGGGATGCCAAGGATGTAAGTCCCTGGTGGTTCCGACTCACTGGCGGAGGCTTCGGCCGATGTCGGGGACAGGCGAACCGGGCTGGTCCGGGCGCCTGATACTCATCGCAAGATGGGTGGCGTGCGTGCTGGCCCATTGGGCAACCCAGCTGGATCGTGGCATTGCCGCGACCGGCTACCGACGGAGACGAGATTTGGACCGTACGGAGAAGCACGCGTTCGTCGCCTCGCTCGCGACGGTGTTCGCCGAGACGTCCATGGTTGTGGTCACCCAGAACAACGGGTTGACTGTGGCTGATGTGACGACTCTGCGCCGCCGCATGCGTGATGCGGGTGCGACCTACAAGGTTGCGAAGAACCGGCTGACCCTCCTCGCCCTGGATGGGACCCGCTTTGACGGAATCAAGCCAATGCTGAAGGGACCGACTGCGCTTGCGTGGGCTCGGGACCCGGTGGCCGTGGCGAAGGTTGCTGTCGAGTTCGCCAGAACCAACGAGAAGTTCGTGGTGCTCGGTGGAGCGCTTGGCACTCAGATGCTGGATGCATCCGGGGTCAAGGCGCTGTCCGAGTTGCCGTCGCTGGACGCGCTGCGCGCCAACTTCCTGGGGCTGCTTGCCGCCCCGGCGACGCGGATTGCGAGCATCCTCCAGGCGCCGGGCGGACAGATCGCGCGGGTTCTTGCGGCTCACGCCCGAAAGGACGAAGCGGCGACGGACGAGGCGGCCTGACCGGCTGCATACGCATGTGAGTGGCAGGTCCAGTCGATGGGCTTGCTTGGAACCGACCAGAGACTAAGTTAAGGAATAGAGACATGGCCGATCTTGCGAACCTGGTGGAGCAGCTATCCAGCCTGACCGTGCTGGAGGCTGCCGAACTGTCGAAAATGCTTGAGGAGAAGTGGGGCGTTTCCGCCGCCGCGCCGGCTGCTGCTGCCGCGCCGGTTGCCGCCGCCGCTGTTGCTGCGGTTGAGGAACAGACCGAGTTCACCGTGATCCTTGCCACCGCGGGTGACAAGAAGATCAACGTGATCAAGGAAATCCGTACCATCACCGGCCTGGGCCTGAAGGAAGCCAAGGACCTGGTTGAGGGCGCGCCGAAGACCGTGAAGGAAAGCGTGAACAAGGAAGAGGCTGGCAAGATCAAGAAAGTGCTGGAAGAGGCAGGTGCCACTGTCGAGATCAAGTGAGTTCTCGCGCGGCCGCGTTGCCGCGCATGGGTGCTGAGCGGACGGAGGTCACCCCCGAAAGGGGTGCGGCCCCCGTTCGTATCGGCGTTTCTGACGACTGGCTTGGCTTTGCGGCCGACTAGACTTTGCGGCCGACTAGACTTTCCGGCCGACTAGACTTTGCGATCGACTTGGTTTTGCGACCGAGTGGGATTAGCGACCGACTTTGACTGGCGGCATGCGCTTTTGGGCGCGGGCTGGGCTATGGACTGACCAACTGTGCAGGATACGGGCATGAACGCGATTACTGGTTCGTTTACCGGCAAGAAGCGCATCCGCAAGAGCTTCGGGCGTATCCCCGAGCTGGCGCAGATGCCGAACCTGATCGATGTGCAGCGCGCCAGCTATGAGGCGTTCCTGCAGATGGCGACGCCGTATGACAGCCGGACCCCGACGGGCTTGCAGGAAGTGTTCAAGTCGGTCTTTCCGATCGACGACTTCGCCGGCCGCGGTCGGCTGGAGTTCGTGTACTACGAGCTGGAAGACCCGAAGTACGATGTTGAGGAGTGCATCCAGCGCGGCATGACCTATGCGGCGCCGCTGAAGGTTATTCTTCGACTCATCGTCTGGGATCTTGACGAGGATACGGGCGCGCGCTCGATCCGCGACATCAAGGAGCAGCCGGTCTACATGGGCGACATGCCGCTCATGACGGACAACGGCACCTTCATCATCAACGGCATCGAACGCGTCATCGTCAGCCAGATGCACCGCTCGCCCGGCGTGTTCTTCGACCACGACAAAGGCAAGACGCATTCCTCGGGCAAGTACCTGTTTTCGGCCCGGGTGATACCTTATCGCGGCTCATGGCTCGATTTCGAGTTTGATTCCAAGGACCTCGTTTACGTCCGCATTGACCGCAAGCGGAAGCTGCCGGTCACCACGCTGCTCTATGCGCTCGAATCCGCGAACACCGAGGCGCTGCGCGCCGCGCGGGCGGCCAAGGGTGAAGAGGTGGAGCCCGGCGAGGTCCGTGGCATGGATGCCGAGGAGATCCTGAACTTCTTCTATGGCCAGGTGGTGTTCAGCCGCACGCCCAAGGGCTGGGCGCGGCCGTTCGATCCCGACGCCTTCCGTGGCATCAAGCTGCTGGAGTCGCTGGTCGATGCCGAGACCGGCGAGGTGGTGGCCGAGGCCGAGGCGAAGCTGACGGCGCGTCAGGCGCGCAAGATTGCCGAGACCACGCGGGTGGTGCTGGTTGGTCGTGCCGATCTGTTGGGCCGTTATGTTGCCGAGGACCTGGTCAATGTCGAGACCGGCGAGATCTATGCCGAGGCTGGCGAGGAGCTGGCCGAGGCCAAGTTGGCATCGCTGGAAGAACGTGGGATCGACACACTGCCGACGCTGGCGGTGGACCAGTCGAACGGTCCGTGGATCCGCAACAGCTTGACGGTGGATAAGAACAGCAACCGCGATGACGCGCTGATCGACATCTACCGGGTGATGCGCCCGGGTGAGCCGCCGACGCCGGATACCGCGGAAGCGCTGTTCCGCGGGCTGTTCTTGGACGGCGACCGCTATGATCTGTCCGCCGTGGGCCGCGTGAAGATGAACATGCGCCTGACGATGGATGCTGAGGACAGCGTTCGCGTGCTGCGCAAGGAGGATGTCCTGCGCACGGTGAAGATCCTGTGCGAGCTGAAGGACGGCCGCGGCACGATCGACGACATCGACAACCTGGGCAACCGGCGCGTGCGTTCGGTGGGCGAGTTGATGGAGAATCAGTACCGGGTTGGTCTGTTGCGCATGGAGCGCGCGATCCGCGAGCGCATGGGGTCGGTGGATATCGATACCGTCATGCCGCACGACCTGATCAACGCCAAGCCGGCGGCGGCTGCGGTGCGCGAGTTCTTCGGCTCGTCGCAGCTGTCGCAGTTCATGGACCAGACCAACCCGCTGTCGGAAGTGACGCATAAGCGTCGTCTGTCAGCCCTTGGACCGGGCGGTCTGACGCGTGAGCGGGCGGGCTTCGAGGTGCGCGACGTGCATCCGACGCATTACGGCCGCATCTGCCCGATCGAGACGCCGGAGGGGCCGAATATCGGCCTGATCAACTCGCTGGCGACCTATGCCAAGGTCAACAAGTACGGCTTCATCGAGACGCCGTACATGCTGGTCAAGGACGGCGTGGTTCAGCGCGATCCGAAGTATCTGTCGGCGATGGAGGAGGAAAAGCTCGTCGTTGCCCAGGCTGACGCCAAGATGGATGGCGACGGGCGCTTCACTGACGACCTGGTTTCGGTTCGTCGGCAGGGTGACTTCCGGCTGGTGAAGCCAGAGGACGTGACGGCGATCGACGTGTCGCCGAAGCAGCTTGTCTCGGTGGCGGCGGCGCTGATTCCGTTCCTGGAGAACGACGACGCCAACCGCGCGCTGATGGGTTCGAACATGCAGCGCCAGGCGGTGCCGTTGATCCGCGCCGATGCGCCGCTGGTGGGTACAGGGATGGAAGCGGCGGTGGCGCGGGATTCGGGTGCCACCATCGTGGCCAAGCGTGAAGGCGTGATCGACCAGATCGATGGCGCCCGCATCGTGGTGCGTGCGACCGCCGAGGATGGCACGACCAAGGGCGTGGACATCTATCGTTTGCGCAAGTTCATGCGTTCCAACCAGTCGACCTGCATCAACCAGCGTCCGCTGGTGCGCGTGGGTGACCGGGTGGCCGAGGGCGACATCATCGCCGACGGTCCTTCGACCGAGCTGGGCGAACTGGCGCTGGGGCGCAACGTGCTGGTCGCGTTCATGCCCTGGAATGGCTACAACTTCGAGGACTCCATCCTCATCAGCGAGCGGATTGCGCGCGACGACGTGTTCACCTCGATCCATATCGAGGAGTTCGAAGTCATGGCGCGCGATACCAAGCTGGGCCAGGAGGAGATCACGCGGGATATCCCCAATGTCGGCGAGGAAGCGCTCAAGAATCTCGACGAGGCCGGCATCGTCTATATCGGCGCGGAGGTGAACCCGGGCGATATTCTCGTTGGCAAGGTGACGCCGAAGGGCGAGAGCCCGATGACGCCGGAAGAGAAGCTGCTGCGTGCGATCTTCGGCGAGAAGGCCTCCGATGTACGCGACACCTCGCTGAAGCTGCCGCCGGGCGTCAGCGGCACGATCGTGGACGTGCGCGTGTTCAGCCGCCGTGGCGTGGACAAGGACGAGCGCGCCATGGCGATCGAGCGTTCGGAGATCGA
>CAXNGD010000060.1:0-10441 GCA_964201575.1 Acetobacterales bacterium
GCACGCAACGCCCGAAGCCGCTGCGACCCATCCAGACGGTCGATCATCGACAGCCACGTCTCAAACCCGGCCTCACCCATCAAACCAGCTCCGTCCCCCCCGATCCGACGAGTCTCTCATCCGCCAACAGAGTTCGCAATATGAGCGAAAGTTTTTGCTTCTTTTTTTCAAAAAAGAACAAGCCCTTCTTTTTGAAAAAAAGAAGCAAAAACTTTCACCCATTGGCTGGCACATGGCATTGCGGGGACTATGTCGCCAGGCGCTTGCGGACTGCCGCGGCCGCTGCCTCGGCGGTGATGCCGAAATGCTTGTAGAGCTCCCCCTCGGGGGCCGAGGCGCCGAAGCCGGTCATGCCGATGAAAACGCCGTCCGGGCCGAGCCAGCGTTCCCAGCCCATCGCCACCCCGGCCTCGATGCCCACGCGGGGTGCTGCGCCGAGGACGTCGTCGCGATAGGAAGCGTCCTGAGCGGCGAACAGCTCCCAGCACGGCAGCGAGACCACGGCGGCCTGGATGTTCTCGCTGGCCAGCAGGCTGCGGGCTTCCATGGCGAGTGCCACTTCGCTGCCGGTGGCGATCAGGGTGGCCTGGCGTGGGCCGTTGGCCTCGGCCAGCACATATCCGCCGCGGGCGCAGCGGTTCTCACCAGCGTCGCCGCGCATTGACGGCAGGCCCTGGCGCGATAGGGCGAGCAGGCTGGGGCCATCGGTACGGCGGATGGCGAGTTCCCAGCACTCGGCGGTTTCCATCGCGTCGGCCGGGCGGAACATATGGACGTTGGGCATGGCGCGCAGGCTGGCCAGGTGCTCGACCGGCTGATGCGTCGGCCCGTCCTCGCCCAGGCCGATACTGTCATGGGTCAGCACATGGATGACGCGCAGGCGCATCAGGGCGGCGAGGCGCAGGGCAGGGCGCATGTAGTCGGTGAAGACGAAGAAGGTGCCGCCATAGGGGATGAGGCCGCCATGCAGCGCCATGCCGTTCATCGCCGCGGCCATGCCGTGTTCGCGGATGCCGAAATGGATATAGCGCCCGGCATAGTTGGCGGGCGTGACGAAGCCCATGCCCTTGACCAGGGTGAGGTTCGAGCCGGTGAGATCGGCCGAGCCGCCGGCGAGTTCGGGCAGGGCGGGGACCAGGGCCTCCAGCGCCTTCTGGCTCGACTGGCGGGTGGCGAGTTTCGGCCGGGTTTCGGCGATGCCGGATTTCAGGGCGACGACGGCTTCGTGGAAGGTGTCCGGCAGCTTGCCGGTGATGGCGCGGTCGAATTCGCTGCGCTGGTTGTGGCGGGCCAGGCGCTTGAGCCAGCCACGCCTTGCGGTGGCGCCGCGGGCACCGGCGGCGTGCCAGGCGGCGCCGATCTCGGCGGGGATTTCGAACGGGGCGGCGGTCCAGCCGAGGGCGGCCTTGGCGGAAGCGGCTTCGGGCGCGCCCAGGGGGGAGCCATGGCTGCCGGCGGTGCCGGCCTTGGTGGGGGCGCCGAAGCCGATGATGGTCTTGCAGGCCAGCAGGGTGGGCTTCTTGGAGCGCATCGCCCAGGAGAGGCCAGCGGCGATCTGTGCCGGGTCATGCCCGTCCAGCCGCTTGACCGCCCAGCCGGAGGCGGCGAAGCGCTTGAGCTGGTCGTCCGAGGTCGACAAATCGGTGCCGCCATCGATGCTGATCGCGTTGTCGTCCCACAGCACGCAGAGCTTGTCGAGCTGGAGATGGCCGGCCAGGCTGATCGCTTCCTGGCTGATGCCCTCCATCAGGCAGCCATCGCCGGCAACCACCCAGGTGCGGTGATCCACCAGCGACTTGCCGAAGCGGGCGGCCAGCATGCGTTCGGCCAGCGCGAAGCCGACGGCATTGCCCAGGCCCTGGCCGAGCGGGCCGGTGGTGGTCTCGATGCCGGGATGCTCGCCGAATTCCGGATGGCCGGCGGCGGGCGAGTGCAGTTGGCGAAAATTCTTCAGGTCCTCGATGCGCATGCCGTCCTGGCCCGTCAGGTGCAGCAGGGCATAGAGCAGCATCGAGCCATGGCCGGCCGACAGGATGAAGCGGTCGCGATCCGGCCAGCGCGGGTCGGCGGCGTCGTATTTCAGGAAGCGCGACCACAGCACGGTGGCGACATCGGCCATGCCCATCGGCATGCCGGGATGGCCGGAATTTGCCGCCTGGACGGCGTCGATGGCCAGAGCGCGGATGGCGTTGGCCATGTCACGCTCGGGCGTCATCGGCCGGGCCAGGATCTCGGCCTGGGCCGCCAGGGCTGGGTTGTCGGCTTTCGCCTCGGCGATCGATGCCATGAAACCTCCTGCTCGCCGCCCTGTGGCGCTTTGGCGGCACGCATATCGGGCGCTCTTATAAGCCGTGCCGGGTTGCAGCAAGTGGGGCGACGGCAGGGGTGGCGCGCGCCCGTCCGCCTATGCCGGCTCCAGCGTGTGGTAGCGCCGGGCGAAATACACCAGCCCCTGGCCGGGATCGCCGGTGTGCACGGCATCGACCTCGCAGAAGAACACGCTGTGGGTGCCCACCTCGGACACCTGGACAATGCGGCATTCGAAGGAGACCAGCGCCCCCTCAAGCGCCATCGTGCCGCTGGGCAGGGTGGCCCATTCGGCGGTGGCGAAGCGGGTGTCGTAATCGCCCTCGGTCATGCCGGCGAAGACCGGGGACAAATGCTGCTGGTTGGCGTGCAGGACGTTCACGCAGGCCACGCGGTTGTCTTTCAGCGCCTGGTTGGAGTCGCTGTTGCGGTTCAGGCAAACCAGCAGCGTCGGCGGGCTGTCGGTCACCGAACAGACCGCGCTGGCGGTGAAGCCGCGCTTTCCGCTGGGCCCATCGGTGGTGATGATGTTCACCGCGGCGCCGAGCCGGGCCATCGCATCCCGGTAGAGTTTCTGATCGACCACGCTTGGGCTCCGCAGGATGTTCCCCCGAACCCAATCATGCCGCGAGTTGGCGCGAAACCCAAGTGCGGCGGATCGCTTGCCCCCCGGCCCCCGATGGCGCCATGCTGCCGCGTCCCGTCCAGGAGGCCCGCGATGAACGATCTCGCCCCCGCCGCCCGCATCAGCGATCCACGCTTTGCCCAAGGTGTCGCGTTCACCCAGGGCCGCTTCGTGCCGGTGGCCGAGGCCACGCTCTCGGTGCTCGATTTCGGCGTCACCCGCGCCGATTCCACCTATGACGTGGTGCACGTGAAGGACGGCGCCTTCTTCCGCCTGGCCGACCACATGGCCCGCTTCGCCGCCTCGATGCAGAAGCGCCGGCTGGCCCCGCCGGAGGACCTCGCTGACATCGAGGCGATCCTGCACCGGGTGGTGTGGCTGACTGGGCTGTCGGATGCCTATGTCGCGATGCTGGCCGTCCGCGGCCGCCCGCGCCTGGGCATGCCGCGGCTGGTGGCCAATTGCGACAACCACTTCATCGCCTATGCCCTGCCGTGGATCGACGTGCTGACGCCCGAGATCCAGGCGCGCGGCGGCCATCTCTGGATCGCCTCGATCCCGCGCATCCCCGATGCCAGCCTGGACCCGACGGCCAAGAACTATAACTGGATGGACCTCAATCGCGGCCTGATGGAGGCGCAGGATGCCGGCCATGACACGACCGTGCTGTGCGATGCCGAGGGGCTGGTGACCGAGGGGCCTGGCTTCAACGTCTTCGTGGTCAAGGGCGGCACCATCAGCACGTCCCGCCACGGCGTGCTCCAAGGCATCACCCGCAAGACCGTGCTGGAACTCGCCCCCGAACTCGGCCTCACCGCCCGCGTCGGCAACATCACCCGCGCTGAGCTGGAGGAGGCCGACGAGGTCTTCCTGTCCACCACCGCCGGCGGCGTCATGCCGATCAGCCGGATCGGCAGCGCCACAGGCCAGCGCATCATGAACAATGACAGCCCGGGGCCGGTGTCGCGTCGGATGAAGGACGCCTATTGGGCGGCGCATGGCCGGGCGGCGTGGCGGACGGTGGTGCAGGAAGGGAATGTTCTTTTTTAGAAAAAAGAACCAAAAAACTTTTATCCGTTTGGATCGGTGCCAGTCTTGGAGTAACGGCCCAAATGGATAAAGTCTTTTTGCTTCTTTTTCTTCAGAAAAAGAAGACTCTTCCTACCGTAACGCCGACACCAGGCACGTTCCCGCTCCCACCAAGAGCATCCCGAACGTCAACACCATCCCGACGGTGCGAAACGCCTGCATCTCGTTGGCCGGTGACAGGCCTCAGGCATGGCTCGCCCGCCCCACCAGCAGCGCCAGGCCGAGCCCATGCACCAGCATCCCCGGCGCCCCCAGGGTTTCGGACAGCCCGATCAGGATCAGCCCCAGCGGTAGATACTCGGCGAAATTGCCGTGCACCCGGATGCGCCGGGACAACTCGGCGTCGCCGCCATCGCCGAACGACACCATGTTGGCCATGCGGTGGCGAATGACGTTGACCGACAGCAGCACGAACAACAGGGCCAGAAGCCCGGCATACAGCGCGGTGATTCGCATGGCGCCTATCTCCCGAAAAGCTGTGAAGCCGCGTGCGCGGCCATCCCGGCATTGGAATGCCCGACGCCGGGAATGGTGGCAACGCGCCAGTTGAACGGCGCGCCCTGGGCGGCGGCGGTGCGGCGCATCGCGTCGAAGAAGAACCAGCCGCGTGCGAAGCGGTGGCTGCCTTGCGCCACCGCCCAATCCTGGCGGGGCAGCGAGCTGTGTTGCGGATCGGTATCGCCCTCGCCGAGCTGGAGGATCACCGGCCGGGCGAACACTTCTCGAAGTGTCGCGGGATTGGCCGCTGTGCCCCCCAATCCCTCGGGGAAGGGCCGGTCGGTCGCCAGCGTGTAGGAACCGGCATTGGCGATGATCACTCGGTCCGCGCGCTTGGCGCCGGTCAGCAACAAATAGCGATGGACGAAACCACCACCACAGGACCATCGCCGTCCCAGGCGGCCGGGCGATGGAACCACACCGGCATCGCCTCGCGCGTGGCCCCGCCCGCCTCGGCGACCTCGATCCGCCCGCTCCTCGGCGGCAGGTGCGCGGCGGCCGGAAAGCTCATCAACACCGCCAGGATCGCCACCACCAACCGCATCATCGCGGCGTCTCCCCAGCGGCCGCCTCCCGCCCGCGGATCATGTCCGCCGCTTTCTCCGCAATCGCCATGGTGGTGGCATAGGTGTTGGCCGAAATCATGCTCGGCATCACCGAGGCATCCACCACCCGCAACCCCTCCATCCCATGCACCTGCAACCGGTCGCTCACCACCGACCGGGGATCGCTGTCCGGCCCCATCTTGCAGGTGCCGATCAGGTGATAGGTGGTCGAGCCATTGCGCCGGGCGAAATCCAACCACTCGTCATCGCTCTGCACCTGTGCGCCCGGCAGCACCTCGCCGTCGACGAACGGCGCCAGCTCCGGCGTCCCGAGCAACCGGCGCATCAGCCGCAACCCACCGAGCAACACCCGCCAATCGCCCGGCGCGGAGAGATAATTCGGCTGGATCACCGGATCCTCCCACACATCCGTCGAGTGCGCCCGCACATGCCCATGGCTCTCCGGCCGATGCTGCCAGGCGCCGGCGGTCATGCCGGGATAATCGTCCAGCTCGTAGTTCCGCCCCTCCTTGTAGCTCCCCGGCGTGAACACGCATTGCAGGTCCGGCGCATCCAGCCCCTCGAAACTCTTCCAGAACACAAACACCTGACTCGGCACCACCGACAGGATCGACGGTCGCCCCGCCGCCCAGCGCGCCACCTGGCCCACCAGCCGCGCCCCCTTGGCCAATTCGTTCAGCGTCACCGTCCCCGCCTTGGCCCGGTTCACCAGCCGCACCGCGTAGTGATCACGGAAATTCTCGCCCACCCCGCGCAGCTCATGCCGGATCGGCACCCCCAGCGACGCCAGCAACGCCGCCGGCCCGATCCCGGAGACCTGCAACAGCCGCGCCGTATTCACCGTCCCACCGCACAGAATCACCTCGCGCCGCGCCCGCACCTCGCGCGCCACCCCGCCGCGCTGCGCCAGATACTGCACCCCCACCGCCCGGCGGCCCTCCAGCACCACCTGACTGGCCCGGGCATTGGTCCGCACCTCCAGGTTCGGCCGCGCCATCGCCGGCTTCAGGAACCCGCGCGCCGCACTGACCCGCTTGCCGTTCAGGATCGCGCGCTGGAAATACCCCACCCCCGCCTGATCCCCGCTGTTGTAGTCGGGATTGTGCGGAATCCCCGCCCCCACGGCCCCGGCGATGAACGCCTCGGTCACCGGATGGAACCAATCCTGGTCCGTCACCGGTATCCCGCCATCGCGCCCGTGCTTGTCGCTCGGGTCCACCCCGATCCGCCGCTCCGTCCGCCGGTAATACGGCAGCATGTCGTCATAGCCCCAGCCGCGATTGCCGCGCTGCGCCCAGCTATCCAAGTCCGCTGGCTGGCCACGATTATAGATCATCCCGTTGATCGAACTCGACCCGCCCAGCACCCGCCCCTGCACCGTGGCAATCTGCCGCCCGCCGGTATTCTCGGTCGGCTCGGTGCGGAACTGCCAGGTCAGGCCGGGATTGCTCATCGTTTTGATGAACCCGGCCGGCACATGGATCCACGGATTGCTGTCCGGCGGCCCGGCCTCCAGCACGCAGACCGTGATCCCGGCATCCTCGGACAGCCGCGCCGCCAGTACCGACCCCGCCGCGCCTGCGCCGACAATCACGTAGTCGAATTCATCCGCCATGCGCGTCGCATCCCCGAGCAAGCAAGAGCCTCCGGCGGCAAAGGGCCGGCGGCCCTTTGATCCCATTATATTAGCGCCGCAGGCAATCGGCATTGTGCCATCGGGACCCCGAACCCGTCCCACCAACCACCCCATGGATGGGGTTCAAAGGGCCCCCGGCCCTTTGCCGCCGGAGGCTTGCTTACCTACTCGATTGCCTTGCTTCGTTGCAGTGCACAAAAAATATGCCGAATCACCCTCCAACCCCGTGGACTCACCGCGCCGGAGGTGCATGATCGCTGCATAGCAACCATGCAGGAGCGGCACCGGATGGGCTTCCCAGAGATCACCGAGGCGATGATCAAGGCCTGGCACGGCGTCGTCCCCCCTAACGACCCCGGCCGCCGCATGGCTGCCGACCTCACCACCACCATCGCCGCCTTCGAGGCCGTCCGCGGCCGCATGCGCTTCGAGGACGAGCCCGCCTCCTTCGAAGCCGCCCTCAGGGAGTGCAAGGAATGACCGATCTCGCCGATCTCGGCTTGGTCGCCGCCGCCGACGCCATCGCCGCTCGCGAAATCACCTCCTCCGAGCTGCTGGAGGCCTATCTCAAGCGCCTGGACGCGGTGAACCCGGTGATCAACGCCACCATCTGGGTCGACCGCGCCCGCGCCCGCGGCGAAGCCTTTGGTGCCGATGCCGCCATGGCTTCGGGCAAGGCCAAGGGCAAGCTCTTCGGCATCCCGCTCGCCCACAAGGACATGTACTACCAGGCCGGCCGGCCCAGCACCTGCGGCTCCGCCATCCGCCGGGATTTCGTCCCCGACTACACCTGCACCGTCGTCGAGCGCATGGCCGACGAGGGCGCCTTCAGCTTCGCCGGCCTCAACATGGCCGAATTCGCCCAGAACCCCACCGGCCACAACCGCGCTTTCGGAGACTGCCACAACCCGTGGAACCCGCCCTACATCACCGGCGGCTCCTCTTCCGGCTCCGGTGCCGCGGTCGCCGCCGGCATCACGCCCGCCTCGCTGGGATCGGACACTGGCGGCTCCATCCGCCTGCCCGCCTCCGCCTGTGGCGTCACCGGCATCAAGCCCACCCAGACCCGCGTCAGCCGCTACGGCGTGATGCCGCTGTCCTTTTCCGCCGACAATGTCGGCCCGCTGGCCCGCTCGGCTGTCGACTGCGCCCGCATCCTCGGCATCATCGCCGGCCACGATGCGAAAGACCCCACCAGCGCCCGCGAACGCGTGCCGGATTACGAGGGCGCCTGTGACGGCGATTTGCGCGGCCAGCGCATCGGCGTGCCGGAGAACTACTTCTTCGACACCGCCGCCCCCGAAATCCGCGCCGCCTTCGATGCCGCCATGGAGGTCCTGCGCGCCCGCGGCGCCACCATCGTCCCGATCGAACTGCCGCTGATGGACGCCATCTCCGCCTATGTCGGCGTCATGTCCCGCGTCGAATCCGCCACCATCCACGCCAACTGGATGCGCGAACAATCGCAGTCATACGCCGTGCACCTCTCCGCCCGCATTTACGCCGGATACGCCATCCCCGGCGCCTATTACGTCGAAGCCCTCGCCCAGCGCGGCCCGGTCCTCAAGCAGTTCACCAAGGAGGTCTTTTCGCAGGTCGACGTCATCGCCTCGCCCACCATCCCCACCCTGCTGCCCACCCTGGCCGAAACCGATATCGACCACGGCCCGCCCGGCACCGAGCATAAATTCATGGCCGTCTCCGCCAACACCCGGCCGTTCAACTATCTCGGCCTGCCCAGCACCAGCCAGCCCTGCGGCTTCGACCCCAACGGCCTGCCGATCGGCCTCCAGCTCGCCGCCCGCCCGTTCTCCGAAGCCCGCCTGTTCCGCGTCGCCGACGCCTATCAGCGCGACACCGACTGGCACGCCCGCCGCCCGAAAGTCGTGGCATGAAACCGAAAGTCGCCTTCATCGGCACCGGCGGCACCATCGCCTCGATCGGCGCCACCAACCTCGAACTCCTGGATTACGGCGCCAACGGCGTCATGCTCCAGGCCAGCGAGATCCTCGCCAAATTCCCCGAAGCCGCCATCGCCGCCGATGTCATCCCTATCGACTTCAAGGCCGTCCCCAGCCCCAACGTCTACTATCCGGAGTGGAAAGCCCTCGTCGCCCTCTGCGACAAACTCGTCGCCGACCACCCGGACCTCGCCGGCATCGTCATCGGCCACGGCACCGCCAGCCTGGAAGAAACCGCCTACTTCCTGAACCTCACCGCCAAAGTCGCCATCCCCATCGTCGTCGTCGGCTCCCAGCGCCCGGCAAGCGCGCTCTCCACCGATGCCGGCCTCAACCTGGTCAACGCCGTCCGCGTCGCAGCCTCTCCCCAGGCCCGCGGCATGGGCGTCATGACCCTGCTCAACGACGAAATCCACGCCGCCCGCGACGTCACCAAAACCTCCACCCTGCGCATGCAGACGTTTCGAAGTGCCGATTTCGGCGTCCTCGGCCACGCCGACGGCGACGCCATCGCCTTCTACCGCAAGCCGATCCGCCGCACCGCGCCGAACACCGAATTCGACATTCGCGCGCTCGACGCACTCCCCCGCGTCGACATCGCCTACTCCTACACTGGCGCCGACGGCACCGCGATCCGCGCCTTCACCGCCGCCGGCGCCCGCGGCATCGTCTCCGCCGGCTTCGCCCCCGGCTTCGCCGGCCCCGGCGACTTCACTGCTCTCGAAGAAGCCCACGCCGCCGGCGTCATCGTCATGCAATGCACCCGCGCCGGCAGCGGCCGCATGTTCAAAGGCAAACGCCTGCGCGAAGCCGGCTTCCTGATCACCGACAACCTCACGCCGCAAAAGGCACGGCTGTTGTTGGCTTTGGCGCTGACGAGGACCAGCGATCCGGCGGAGATCGAGCGGATGTTCCTCGAATACTAGGAAGCAAAAATCTTCTTTTTGTGAACAAAAAGAAGCAAAAAAACTTTATCCATTTGCACTGAGGTCAACCGTTGACTCCCGAGCAAATGGATAAAAGCTTTTTGGTCCTTTTTTCAAAAAAATCCCTTGTCTTGCCTGCCTCTCGTGCCGCGTCCGTCAGGCTGTAGCACGGCTGGTGTCGGTGCCCACTATGGTGCACTAGCTTGCACAACCCACAGCATTGTGTAACTGCTCGTATCGACTCGGTCCAAATAGGCAAGCCAGTCAGACAAAAACGTCTCAGCCGCTTCCTGCCCTCCAAGTGTATCCGCCAGTCGATGCATGCCAGACGATAGGATCTCCGTGAGATTGTTGCGGTGCTCGGGCTGGAAATGACCAATCTTCGTGTAAATCCGATCCATTTCAGCGTTCACTGAAATATCGGTAAAGCCGTGAGCCTGGAGCATCAGGGGGAGTTTGCGGGGCAAAAGGACATCAGCAATCTCCGGTATGACGTGCTCAATGGGAGGCTGGAGGCTCGTATCTTCAGGATAGTTGCTCATCAAAGTGCGTTCATGCAACGCAATAACTACTCTGCCTTTCGGCTTGAGAACACGCTGAAATTCAGCAATTGCGACTTCAGGTCGGGGTAGAAAGAAAAGCACAAGGTGCGACCAAAGAACGTCAAACTCCCCCGCATCAAAGGGAAGCTCTTTTAGAGTCCGTCCGGGAACTACCTCAATGATTAGATAATCTCCTGGTCATGAGCCGGATTGACGCGAGCTTGAGGAACGACAAGGCGTTTCGTGTCTTGTTCTCGAAATCCTTGGCAAGGCGCCGGCACCGACCAAGCC
>CAXNGD010000061.1:0-10165 GCA_964201575.1 Acetobacterales bacterium
GCCGGCGGGGCGACCGGACAGCACAGACAGAACCTCTTCACGCTGCGCCGCCGTCAACGTGTCCAGGCCAGACAGCCAGTTACGGAAAATCGCGTCGTCCATCGATGCGCTCCAAACAGGGCGTTTGACCGGATTCTACAGAGCACATCCGATTCGAGAACAGAGCCAAGTTTTTTGGTTCTTTTTTTCAAAAAAGAACATGCGTTCTATCTGCCCTTGAACTTCGGCTTGCGCTTCTCCCGGAACGCCGCCACGCCCTCCTTATGGTCGTGCGTCGCCCCCAGCGTCGGCTGCACAAAGGCTTCGTATCCCAGGTAGTCCTCCAGGCTCGGCCCGGCGGCGACGTGGAACAGTTTCTTCGACAGGCCCAGGGCGAAGGTGGGGCCTTCGGCCATATCGGCGGCCATGGCGTTGGCGCGGTCCATCAGCTCGGCGTCGGGGATGACGTGGTTGACGATGCCGAGCTTGTGGCCTTCTTCGGCGTCGAAGACCCGGCCGGTGAAGACCAGTTCCTTGGCGATGTTCATTGGCAGGCGGCGGGCGAGGAACCAGATGCCGCCACCATCGGGCGCGTAGCCGATGCGGCGGAAGGTCTGACCGAAGCGGGCATTGTCGCTGGCCAGCACGATGTCGCAGCCCAGCACGAGGGACATGCCGATGCCCACGGCATGGCCGCGCACCGCGGCGATCACCGGCTTTTCGATCGCATGCAGGATGCGCATATAGGTCTGGCTCAGGCCCTGGAGCCGGTCGCGGCGGGCGCGAAGATCGTCTTCGGCCATGCGGTCGATATCGGCGCCGGCGCAGAAATTGCTGCCGTTGGCGGTGAGGATCACGGCCCTGACGTCATCGTTGAAGCGCAGCGACTGGAACGCCTCGATCAGTTCCTCGCGCATCTCCTTGGTCAGCGCGTTCATCCGCTCCGGCCGGTTCAGGGTGACGGTGGCGACGGCGCCGGCATAGGTGGTCTCGACTTGCATGGGGATCCTCCGGTTTTGCCGGATCATGCCGCGTGGCGGGTTGGCGCGAAAGTGCCGGGACTTGCAGGGGGGCGTGTCAGCGTGCCGATATCATCGCGGCCGCCTCGGCGAGGACGCGCGTCAGCGTGTGGTGCAGTTGATGCCTGGCGCGAATTTCGGCGCGGATCTCGGCGGTGATTTCCTGACGCAGGGCGGGCCGCGTCAAGTAGCGATCCAGCTTGGTGGCCAGGTCAGCATGGTCGGTCCAGCTTGCCGCGGCACCAGCTTGGCCAAAGGATTCGATCCAGCCAGGCACTTGGTTCATCAGCACGAAGCCGCCGGCGGCGAAGCCCTGGACCGGCTTGTGGCTGTAGCCCGCGATGAGGCCGGGATTGAGCACATCCAGGGTAACCGCGGTGCGGGTCAGGGCCTCGGCGAGCCCGTCGCGAAATCCGACGCGGCCCTGGCTTGCCACCAGGTTGGCGGGCACTCCAGGCGCCCCGGCATCGAGGTTGCCGATGCAGGCCACGCTCTGGCCCGCAGCACCCAAGGCCGCCAGGCGGGTTGTGGTTTGGGCCTCGTACAGGATGAACCGGTGCGCCATTCCCCAGAAAAAGGTCTGGTCGCGCGACAGGCTGGTGCACCAGCGCTCGAATATCGACAGCCCGGCGATGCCCTGGGCCAGGGCGTCCCACAGGCTCGGGGCGCTGCCCTTCATCCAGGCGGCGACAACGTTGCGGGTCAGCGGATCGACCACACGCCCGCGCATCGGCAGCTGTTCCTGATAGACATTGCCGACGAAGCCGACAGCTTCGCGCGTCGCGGCCGGGAGATGATCGATGAAAGGCGGCAAGGCGGGGATCGGTTGCGGGATGATGCGATCCCGCCGGACCAGATCCAGTTCCAGCATGGTCCGGGTCTGTCCGCGATCGCGCGACCAGTGGATCATGCGGGGGTGCCGCAACACCCGACGCAACGCTGCGAGCGCGGCCAGGACGTGTTGACGCAACCGCGGCTGCTGCCGCACGGTCCAGGCGAGAAGCGGGAGACGTGCCATGTCGTTGCCAGAAAGATTGCGCAAGCTGCGCCTGCCGGTGATCGGCTCGCCGATGTTCATCGTCTCCGGGCTGGATCTGGTGGAGGCGCAGTGCAGGGCTGGGATCTTGGGGACGTTCCCGGCGCTGAACGCGCGGCCACAGGCGGAGTTCGCAGTGTGGCTGGAGCAGTTGCAGGCGCGGCTGGCGGGCACGCACGGGCTGTATGGGGTGAACCTGATTTGCCATGCCAGCAATGACCGGCTGGCCGGCGACCTTGCCACCTGCATGAAGTTTCGTGTGCCGGTCATCATCACCTCGCTGCGGCCGCCGGCGGAGGTGGTGCAGGGGGCGCATGAATATGACGGGCTGGTGTTCCATGATGTGACCACGCTGCGCCATGCCGAGAAAGCAGCGGAGCAAGGGGTGGACGGGCTGATCCTGGTCTGTGCCGGGGCCGGCGGGCATGGCGGGGCGACCTCGCCGTTTGCGCTGTTGCCGGAAGTTCGGAAATTCTTTGGCGGCACGATCATCCTGGCTGGGGCGATCAGCGACGGGGCTGGCGTGCTGGCGGCGCTGGCGATGGGGGCCGATCTCGTCTATATGGGCACGCGGTTCATCGCCACGCGCGAGGCCAATGCGGTGGCGCCGTACAAGCAGATGATCGTCGACAGCGGCAGCAAGGATGTAACGTACACCAACATGTTTTCGGGGGTGCACGGCAACTACCTGTCCAGGAGCATGATCGCCGCCGGGTTGGACCCGGCCAATCTTCCGGCGCCGGAAGTTGGGAAGACATATGTGGCCGGGCACAAGCGGAAGAAGCCGCAGGCGTGGCGCGACATCTGGGGAGCGGGACAGGGGGCTGGGGCGATCACCGATATTCCTTCCGTGAGCGAACTGGTGGACCGGATGGAGGCGGAGTATCGCGCCGCCGCCGCGCGCGTGGCGGGGCTGGTGGCGTGATGTTGCCGCTGGCGGGGGTCAAGGTTGTCGAGATCGCGGAGAATTTGGCCGGGCCCTATGCCGGGCAGATCCTGGCGTTGATGGGGGCGGATGTGTTGAAGGTGGACCGGCCGGGAGGGGGACAATGCGCGCGGCTGGGGGCCGCCGTTCCATGGCGGGATGGCGACGACGTTCCAGGCAATGAACATGAACAAGCGCAGCGTCACGCTGGATTTCCGCAACGAGGATGATTTCGCCTGGCTGATCGAGCGGATCGGGCAGAGCGATGTGGTGGTGCAGAACATGCGGCCCGGGGCGCTGGAGAAGCTGGGGCTGGGAGCGCATGCGTTGGTGGCGGCCAATCCGCGGCTGGTCTACCGCTCGCTCTGGGCGCTGGGCTCGGTGGGGTCGCGGCGGATGGCGCCGGGGTTCGAGCCGATGGTGCAGGCGTTCTCCGGGCTGTTCGCGCTGAACGGTGATCCCGTGGGGGGGCCGAGCCGGATCGGGGTGCAGGTGCTGGATTTCGGCACCGGCATGTGGGCGGCGATGGGGATCCTGGCTGCCTTGTTACGGCGGCAGAATACTGGGACGGGCGGGATCGTCGACACCTCGCTGCTGGAGACGGCGATGGCGTGGATGAGCGGGCATTGGGCGGCCTATGCCGAGTCCGGGAAACATCCGCAGCGCGACCGCAGCGGCAATCCCCGCGTGGTGGTGTTCCTGGCGGTGCCGACGGCGGATCGGGAGCTGGTGGTGGCCGCGGCGACGGACCGGCTGTTTGCCAAGATGGCAGCGGAATTGGGGCATCCCGAGTGGGCGGCCGATCCGCGCTATGCCACCAATGCGGCGCGGGCGGGCAACAAGGATGAGCTCATCGGGCTGATCTCGGCGATCATGACGCAGAAGCCGTCCGCGCATTGGGAAGCGCGGTTCGAGGCGATCGGGGTTCCCTGCGCGCCGATCAACGACATGAGCATGCTGCACAGCGATACCCAGGTGGCGGCCTTGGGAATGTTGCAGCCGCCGCCGGGGATGACGCTGCCGCTGATGGGCTTGCCGATCAGTTTCGACGGGCAGCGTCCGCCGGTGCGGCATGGGGCGCCGGCGCTGGGGGCGGATAATGCGCTGCGCGGACGAACCGGCGGCGCCTGACCCCGCGCCGTTGGTTCTGTGGCACCATGAACACCTCGATGCCGAGGTTCACCCCCAGGCGTGCCAGCCGGCCCAGCGTGTCCGGGTCGATCGCATCGCCGAAATAGCCATCGCCGAGGAACTGGACGCTCAGATGAACCTTGCCACCGCTGTCCAGCAGACGGCGGAGGAAGGTGGCCCGCTTCTCCAGCGCCAGTGCCGCCGCCGCCAGCGCGTCGGCAAACCATTGCTCGCGGGTGACATACGTCCACTCGTAGCGCCAGCGGGTGTCGGGGTATCGGCCGGGTATCGTCGCGCCATTCGTGGCTCGGCGCGGCGCACCGGCGGCATGGGTGATGTGCGGTCGCCAGCGCATGGCCGCGGTAATAGCTTCGGGCGGCAGCGTCGGGTGCGAGATCAGCAGGTCGATGTCGAACCGCTGCGGCGAGCCAAGCCACTCTTCGTCGGTTTCGCTCATGATGCTGCAATCCAGCGTCGATAACGCTCCGCCGAGGCCGCGATCGCCGCCTTGGCGCCCTCGACCACCCCATGGTCCGAAAATGGGCCATGCAGCCCGTCGAAGGCAAACGGCGCCACCGTCGCCTCGATCGCGCTGACCGTGCGGGCGGGCAGCGCGATCAGGTTCGGGTAGCTGCGCATGAAGCTGACCTTTTCCCGGTCCGGCACCAGCTGGATGATGTCGCCGGTCAGCAGCGCGCCGCTTCCGTCCGCGCCGTCGCGCCAATGCAGCATGGTGCCGCCGTCGAAATGGCCGGGGGCGTTGATCAGCGTGATGCCGTCGGCCAGGGCGTGGGTTGGGCCGGACCAAAAGCGCAGAGCCGGGTCGGGGCGCATGACATGGGCGCGGTCGGCTTCGTGCAGCCAGATCGGGCAGGCGAAAGCGTGCGCCCAATCGACCATGGCGGAATAGAAATGCGGGTGCGAGATGGCGATGGCGTGAATGCCACCAAGGCCGCGGACGAGGGTCGCGGTGGCCTCGTCCAGCAGCGAGATGCAGTCCCACAGGATGTTGCCCCCGCCTTTTTCGCCAGGGGGGCGCAGGAGCAGCAGGGCGCGCTGGCCGATGGCGAAGGCGGGCGTTGTGCCGATGCCCAGCAGGCCGGGCTCGCGCATGCGCCAGGTGTTCGAGTGGGTGCGGCGCAGTTCGGCCATGGTGGTCCAGCGTTGGCCGGCGGGGCCGACGTACTGACGCTCATCGTCGCAGATTGGACAGGCGGGTGGCGGCGCTGGGGGCATGCTGGGTGCCGCAGGTGACGCAGATGAAGGGGGTCATGACGCATGGCGCGCCTGGCTGTCGGCGGGGGCCTGGGCGCGGTCGTGCAGGCCGTAGTCGCGCAGCACAGCGGCGACGCGCAGGCGGTATCCGGCGAAGATTCCGGCGCGGCCGGCAGCCTGGGTGGCGCGATGGGCCTCGTGATTGCGCCAGGCGGCGACGGCGGCCTCGTCGCGCCAGAAGGACAAGGAAAGCAGCTTTTCGGGGTTGGTGAGGCTCTGGAAACGCGCGACGCTGATGAAGCCGTCCATCGTCGACAGGTCGTCGCGCAGGCGGGCGGCGTGGTCGAGATAGGCGTCCTTCCGGCCCGCGGCGGGTTCGGCCTCGAAGATGACGGCGATCATGCGCTTCTCCCTCGCAGCGCGGCGAGACTGGCGGTTTCGTCGCAGCTTGGCGAGAGCGCGGTTGCGGCGATCGGCCGCGCAAGGGTAGCGTGGCGGACGGATTGAACATGGGGCAGAGGATGCTGGTGGTGTGGACGTTGGCGGCCTATGCCGGCATCGGCGTGTTGGTTGCCGTGGCCTTTGTGCTGGTGGCGGCCCCCCATGCGCTGGGCCATGCGGCGCCGATCTCCGTGGGCGGGCGGGCGATGCTGCTGTTCGGGGCGATGGCAGTTTGGCCGCTGGTGCTGTGGCGCTGGGTGCGGCCGCGATGACGCGCGGGCAGCGGGGCTGGCATCGCGCGGTCTGGCCGGTGCTGATGGCGCTGCTGGTGCTGGGGACCGGGTTGGCGGTGGCGTTGCGGCCACCGCCGGAGCCGCCCCCTGCTGCATCAGCCAAGGAGGGCGGGCGATGAGCGTCGGCTTCCAGGCGGTGCAGTGGAACCGCGCGAAGATCGTCTATGACCTGGTGCTGGGCGCGGCGGTGCTACTGTATCTCGGGGTCTTCACGGCGGTGGAGATGGCCGGGGCGGAACGGGTGGATTGGATCCACCTGCGGCTGACGGCATTCGGCAGCTGTGCCTTCCTGATGCTGAGCGTGATCCTGTGCATCGGGCCGCTGGCGCGGTTGTCGCCGCGGTTTCTGCCGCTGTTGTACAACCGGCGGCATTTTGGCGTGGCGATGGCGGTGGTGGCGGCGCTGCATGGCTGGGCAATGTTCGAGTGGTACATCTCCCTCGGCGTGCTGCCGAGCTTGCTGGAGGAGCTCAGCAAGCCGGCGCTGTATGTCAGCTTCCCGGGCTTTCCGTTCAAGGTGCTGGGGATGGTGGCGATGGCCATCCTGTTTGTGATGGCGGCCACCAGCCATGACTACTGGCAGCAGTTCCTGGGGCCGCGCGTCTGGAAGGGGCTGCATATGGCGGTCTATGCCGCCTATGGGTTGGTGGTGATGCATGTGGCGCTGGGGGTGCTGCAGAAGCCCGGGCTGTTCATGCCGCTGATCACCTTCGGCTCGCTGGGGCTGGTGGGCACGTTGCATGTGCTGGCGGGCTGGCGCGAATTTGGGGCGGATGAGGATGCGGGCCCTGGGTCGTGGGTGACGCTGTTTCCGCCGACCAGTATTGCCGACAAGGCGGCGCGCATTGTGACCGCCGGGGGCGAGCGCATCGCGGTGTTTCGCGACGGCGCGATGGTGAGTGCGGTGACCAATCTGTGCGCGCATCAGCAGGGGCCGCTGGGCGAGGGGCGGGTGGTCGCTGGCTGCATTGTATGCCCCTGGCACGGCTATCAGTACCGGCTGTCCGACGGCTGCGCGCCGGCGCCGTTCACCGAGAAGCTGGCCACCTATCGGCTTCGGCTGCGCGATGGCATGCTGGAACTTGACTCCAGGCCGCTGGCCCCGGGCACCCCGGCGGCGATCAGCGTGCCGCTCGGCTAACTCTTGAGATGGACCCGATCGCCATGACCGATATCGCTGCCGCCGATCTTGCCATGATTCGGAACGACCTGGCCCCGACCGGGGTGCTGCGGGCCGGGATCAACATGAGCAATTTTCTTCTCGTCACCGGCAAGACCGAGAGCGGCGATCCCGTCGGCGTGTCGCCCAGCATGGCGGCCGAGGTGGCGCGGCGGCTCGGCGTTTCGCTGAAGTTGGTGCCCTATTCAAATCCCGGCCTGCTGGCCGATGCCGCGGGCACCGATGCCTGGGATATCGGGCTGATCGGCGCGGACCCGCTGCGCAGCGAGAAGACGGCGTTCACCGCCGCCTATTGCGAGATCGAGGCGACCTACATGGTGCCGCCGGGCTCGCGGCTGAAGACCATCGAGGATGTGGACAAGCCCGGGGTGAACATCTGCGTCTCGGCCCGCAGCGCCTATGACCTCTGGCTGGAGCGCAACATCAAGCACGCCACGCTGATCCGGGCGAGCGGGCTGGGCGGCGCGTTTGACCAGTATCTCGCCGAGGGGATCGACGCGCTGGCCGGGCTGCGGCCGGGGCTGCTGGGCGACCTGCCGAAGGCGCCTGGGCATGTGATCATGACGGGCAAGTTCATGGCGGTGCAGCAGGCGATCGGCTGCGGCAAGGGCAAGCCCCATGGCGAGGCGTTCCTGCGGGCGTTCGTCGAGGAGGCGAAGGCGAGCGGGTTGGTGGCGGGGTTCATTGCGCAGCACAAGGTGGTTGGGTTGAGCGTGGCGCCGGCGGCCTGAGGGGCTTGCCCAAGACTGCCGGCTTCGCCACGCTGGGCGCACGAAACGCGCGAGGGAAACGCCATGGCCTACAAACCCTTTGACCTCACCGGAAAAGTCGCGCTGGTGACCGGCGGCAATTCCGGCATCGGGCTGGGGATGGCGCGCGCCATCGCCGAGGCCGGCGGCGATGTGGCGATCTGGGGCACCAACCCGGCCAAGAACGCCGCGGCGAAGGCGTTCCTGGAGGAGACCGGTCGGAAGATCCTGGCGCTGGAATGCGATGTCGGCGACGAGGCGGCGGTGGAGAAATCCTTCGCCACCACCTTGGATGTTCTCGGCCGCGTCGATGGCTGCTTCGCCAATGCCGGCATCGGCGCCGGGCGCTCCACGCCGTTCCATCAGTATGACACTGCCGATTGGCGCAAGGTGATGCGCGTCAATCTCGACGGCGCGATGTACACCCTGCGCGCTGCCTCGCGGCACATGATCGAGCGCGGCGGCGGCGGGCGGCTCTCGGGCACCGCCTCCTTGGCGGCGATCGAGGGGGCGGCGCGCAACGAGCACTACTCGGCCACCAAGGGCGGGCTGGTCTCGATGCTGCAATCGCTGGCGGTCGAGATGGCGCGCCACGGCATCACCGCCAACGCCATCCTGCCGGGCTGGATCGAGACCGACATGACGGCCAAATCCATCGGCAACGAGAAATTCGCCGGCAATGTCATGCCGCGCATTCCGATGCGGCGCTGGGGCAAGGGGGCGGATTTCGGCGGGATCGCGGTCTACATCATGAGCGATGCCAGCGCGTATCACACCGGCGAGTCCTTCGTGATCGATGGCGGGTATTCGTTGTTCTAGGAAGGAAGAGTCTTCTTTTTGTGAACAAAAAGAAGCAAAAAAACTTTATCCACTTGCTTTCGGATGAAAAGTTATTTGTTTCTTTCTTTCAAAAAAGAACATGCTTGCTTCCTCCTTCCAGGACCCACACAAATGCGCTTCGGTTGGCTCACCCTGTCGGCCTCCCCCTCGCCCGAGACCGACGCCGCCTGCATCGATGACCAGATTACCCAAGCCTGTGCCGCCGAGGCGCTGGGCTTCGACAGTGTCTGGCTGACCGAGCATTATTTCACCGGCGAGAGCGTCTACAACGACGCGCTGCTGTTCGCGGCGGCCTTGGCGATGAAGACCACGCGCATCCGCATCGGCTTTGCCGTGGTGCAGATGCCGTTCCATCACCCGGTGCGGCTGGCGACGCAGTTGGCGCTGTTGGACAATCTGTCCAAGGGCCGCATCGACGTTGGCATCGGCAAGGGCACGGTGTTCAACGAATACGAGTTCATCGGCCACGGCCTGCGCAGCGACGACAGCAAGGCGCGGCTGGAGGAGGCACAGTCGATCTTCGAGCGGCTGTGGCGCGAGGCGCCGATGCGCCATGAGGGCAAATACTACACGCTGGAGGTCCCCGCCCTGCGGCCGAAGCCGGTGCAGCCTGGTGGGCCGCCGCTATGGCGCAGCGTGATCTCGCCGTCCTCGTTCCTCGATTGCGGCCGGCGCGGCATTCCGATCCTGACTGCGCGGCTCGGCGTGGCGTGCATCCGCGAGCGCTGGGCGACCTATGCACAGGGGCTGGACGAGGGCGGGCATGACGCGGCCACGAAGGCGCGGCTGCTGGCCTCGGCGGCGCTGTGGCGCAATGTCTATGTCGGCGAGTCCGATGCCGAGGCGGAGGATTCCGTGGGCGAATTGCTGCTGGCCGCGCGTCATCACATCAGCCATTTGCGCAGCACGCTGAACCCGCCGGACTTCATCGTTGATCCCGCCATGCTCAACCCCTGGGCCGACGCATCGGTGGCGGATGCCGAGGCGCTGGCGAACATCCTGGAGACCGGGACGCTGTATGGCTCGGCCAAGCGGGTGCGCGAGCAGGTGGCGGAGCTGCATGATGCCGGGGTGCGGCACCTGTTGTGCCAAACCGGGTTCGGCGAGATGGCGCATGACCGCGTGATGGCATCCACCCGGCGCTTTGGCGAAGAGGTCATGCCGGCGTTTCAGATGGTCCATGCGCACTGATCGCAGTCGCGCGCTCGAAGTATTGCCAGCGGGTTAATAAGACAACGGGTAGCCGGGGCAAAACCCCGGGCAGTGTGGGTCAAGCGGCTCGCGTGCGGGTTCGGATGAGATCGGGAAGGCCCGGGATGGCGGGCGCTTTGATCCCTCCGATGCGGTCTGCGAGGTA
>CAXNGD010000062.1:0-10120 GCA_964201575.1 Acetobacterales bacterium
CTCGGAGAACAACGTCAGCAACACACTCGACATCGGGGCAAACCTTCGTGGCGGTTGCCCGACATAGATTCAGACAAAACGCGCCGAGGGAACCAACTTTCTTCCCCGACATCTCGCCGCTCACGCAATTAAGTTGTCAGCGTTGAACAGCCCTGACCCAAACCCCAACAGCCGAGCCTGTCTCAGCGCAGCTCTCGGGCATAATCAGGCCGGAATAGCCCATGCATAGAGAGTGAGAACAGAGCCAAAAACTTTCATCCGTTTGGGCCCGGCACAAATGGATGAAAGTCTTTTTGCTTCTTTTTCTTCAGAAAAAGAAGACCTACCTTAAACTCACTGCCAGGAGCCGCCACGATGCACAAGCTCACCGGCTATGTCGACCGCTGGAGCGCCAAGCAGGGCAAGCCCATCCGCTTCCACATCTCGTCCGCCGGCGGCGCGCCCTTTGACCTGCGCTTCGTCCGACACACCTGTCCGGACCCCAATCCAAACGGCCCCGGCTATGCCGAGATCGCCATGCCCAGCCCGCTGGATGGCCAAAAGCCGGGTCTGGAACAGCATGCCTTCCTCGGAAGCTTTGGCCACGTCCCGGCCGTGTCCATCCCCGCCGGCGCCTTGACCCTGCGCGCCACCATCTGGCCCACCACACCCGCCAAGGGCCGCCAAGGCATTATCGCGGTCAAGCTCAGCGCCTGGACCCTGTCGCTCAATGTCGGCGAAACCGGCGGCGCGATGCTCGCCGTCGAAACCCCCTCAGGCACCACCATCGCCCAGGTCAAGCGCCCGCTGCGCGAACGGCGCTGGTATGACATCACCGGCACACTCGGCGCGGACGGCAGGCTGACCGTGGCGCAGATCCCGCACCAGCCACTCGCCGATGACGGCACCGCCGCCACCCAGGGTGCCGCGCCCAATCCCGGCGGCGTGGCCCGCATCTTTCTTGCCGCCCTCCCGCCCGCCAACAGCGGCGCCCCCGCCCGCGCCCACTACAACGGCAAGCTCGAAGGTCCCGCGATTGCGCAAGTCGCCGCCTGGGATTTTTCCACTGGGATCCCAACGCAGATGGCCAGCGACACCGGCCCCCAGGCCGCCCATGCCCGCCTCGTCAATCTCCCCACCCGCGCCATGACCGGCGCCAACTGGACCGGCGTCGTTCATGACTGGAAATCAGACCCCAGCCAGTACGGCGCCATCCACTTCCATGACGACGACCAGGGCGATCTCGGCTGGCAGGAATCCTTCACCCTGACCGTCCCCAGCGAATGGCCCAGCGGCCTCTACGCCGCTCACATCAAGAACGATGCAGGCGAAGACTACATCCCCTTCGTCGTCCGCCCCGCCAAACCCCGCGCCGACGTGGTCTTCCTGTTGCCCACCTACAGCTACCAGGTCTATGGCTGCTTCGTCCGTCCAGGCCGCGGCGCCGAGATCGCCGAACGCGCCCGCGGCTGGGGGGCGCTGCTCGAAACCCCGGACCTGAACCCGCAATTCGGCCTGTCCTGCTACAACTATCACTCGGACGGCTCCGGCGTTTCCCTGGTTTCCATGCTGCGCCCACAGCTCGATACCCGCCCGCGCCAGATCAGCCTGATGGACCCGGTCGAGGGCGGCTCTGGCACCGGCCGCCTCGGCTCCGATGGATACTTCCTGCACTGGCTCACCAGCGAAGGCATCGCGCACGATGTCATCACCGACCATGACCTGCACGAAGACGGCGTGGACGCCCTCGCCCCCTATCGCGTGGTCATCGCCGGCCAGCACCCGGAATACCATTCCGACCGCATGATGCAGGGCTTCGAGGACTACCTGGCCGGCGGTGGACGCCTGATGTATCTCGGCGGCAACGGCTTCTACTGGCGCGCCGAGCCCAGCGAATTCGCCCCGCACGCGCTGGAAGTCCGCCGCGCCGAATCCGGCATCCGCGTCTGGGCCACCGAGCCTGGCGAGTCATACAACCAGTTCGGCGGCGGCTATGGCGGACTCTGGCGCCGCGTTGGCCGCTCCGGCCACAAGCTGGTCGGCATCAACTTCTCCAGCCAGGGCCGCCATCTCGGCTTCCCGTACCATTTCACCGACGGCATCAACAACCCCCGTGCCGCCTTCATGACCACGGGCCTCAACGTTGCCGTCGGCCAGCCCTTCGGCGACAGCGGCTACATGGGCGGCGGGGCGGCGGGCTTCGAGCTGGACAGCGTGAACTTCAAATACGGCTCCCCGCCCAACGTCCTGATCGTTGCCAAGGGCATCGTCATCCATCCAGACTATGGCTGGGTGAACGAGGACATGCTGGTCCACCGCCACCCCTTGCCCCAGGAAGACTGGTCCTGTGCCGACATGACCTTCTTCGAAACCCCGGCCGGTGGGGCCGTCTTCTCCGTGGGCTCCATGACCTACGCCGGCAGCCTCGTTGTGCCGGGCACGCTGCGCACACTCACCACGAATGTGCTGCGCCGCTTCGTCGATCCTGAGCCGTTTGAATTGGAAGGATAGCAAGACCTTCTTTTTTGAAAAAAAGACGCAAAAAACTTTCACCCATGAGGCCCAGCCAATATAGGGAAAGTTTTTTTGCTTCTTTTTGTTCACAAAAAGAAGACTCGTCCTTCAGAACCGCGTCTCCACCGCCCCGCCGCCATCCGCATAGGCCCGCGCAATGATCTCCAGCACATGCGCCTGGATATACAGGCTGCGCGTGCTCACATCCCCCGCCTCGATCCGCTCCACGAACGCCCGCACAATCGACGGCGTCGCCCCACCCGTCCGAAAGCTGCGCACCGCATACCCGTCGAACGCCCCCGCCGCGCCGCCGAAGTCCTGGCCATCCGGCCGCCACAGATGCACCAGCCCATCGGCCCCACCGAAGTACAGGCTGCCCTCCCGCCCCACCACCAGCACCCGCGCCCGCGTCGCCGTATGCGGCTGGCTCCCGTTCCAATGCGCATGCACGCTGGCCACCACCCCGCTTTCCAGCACCAGGCTCAGCAACGCCCCATCCTCCACATCCGGCCGCTCCACCGCCCCGTCATCCATCAGCCGCGTCGCAAACCGCGTGGACAGCGAAGCCGAAAACCGCACCGCCGGCCCGAACAGCGCCGCCACTGACGTCAGGTGATAGATCCCCAGATCCGCCAAAACCCCACCGCCCGCCTGCGCCTTGTCATAGAACCAGCCGGCATGCGTCGGCCCGCGATGCCCGCGATGGCATTCAACCGCCGACACCTCGCCAATCGCCCCGCGCGCAATCAACCCGGCCGCCAGCACATGATCCGGCGTCCCGATAAACGGCAACGCCATCACCGTCACCGGCCGCGCCGCCCGCACCGCCGCCGCCAACCGCGCCGCCTCGGCCAATGTCGGCACCAACGGCTTCTCGATCAGCACATGCTTGCCCGCCCGCACCGCCATCTCGGCAAACGCCCCATGCGTATCCGGCGCCGTCAGCACCATCACCGCATCAACGCCCGCATCCCCCACCACCGAAGCCACATCCGTCGACCACCGCCGAACCCCAAGCCGCGCCGCACAAGCCGCCAGCCGCCCGGCATCCCGCCCCGCAATCGCCACCAGCTCCGCCCGCCCGCCCAGCTCCGCCAGCTGCGGAAAATGCTTCCGCTGCGCGATATCGCCATACCCGACCGCGGCAATCCGCACCGTCACAGCACCACCGCCATCCCGCTCGCCGCCGCCCGCCGCCCGGCATCCAGGATCACCACCGCCTGCCGGTTCAACCCCACCGCCAACGTCGGATGCAGCGCCTCCCCCGTCTCAATGTGATGCAGCACCTCCTCCCCAATCGTCGCCCGCCCCACCCGCAACGCCTCCCCCAGCTCCACCCGCGAAGGCACCACCGACCCCCGCTCGGCAAAAATCTTCACCTCCGCCCCATCCACCACAACCGTCCCATGCATCCCCATCACGATCGGCCCGTTCGCCACCCCATTGTGAAAACTCGTCCAGCTCGCCTCAATCACCCCCACCGCCCGCTCAAACCGCAGCAGCAGACTGGCATTATCCTCGGCATCGCCCGGACTCATCAGCCGCGCAGCCATCCCGCGCACCTCCACCGGCATCCCCACCATCCACGCCGCCAGACACGCCCCATAACAGCAGTAGTCCAACAGCACCCCGCCCCCCGCCGCCTTCTGGTGCCACCACTCCCCAGCCTTCTCCGCCTCACTCACCAACCCAATCGTCGTCGCCCCAGGATGCAAACTCCCATGCGCCAACGGCCCCAGCGACGCCATGTTCCGCCAACGAAACTGCACCACCGCGCCAATCTCGCCGCTCTCAACGATCTCCTTCACCCGCCGCACAGCCGGCCGCCAGGTGATCGGCCAGTTCGTCACCAGCGCCACCCCCGCCCGCTCAGCCGCCGCGATCATCCGATCCGCGTCCGCAACACTCCCGGCCAACGGCTTCTCGGTGACTAGGTGAATCCCCCGCCCCGCCGCCGCCTCCGCCACCTCCGCATGCCGGCTGATCTCCGGACAGAAGATCAGGATATCCATCCCCACCTCCGCCAGCATCGCCCGCCAATCCCCAAACAGCCGCGGCCCCCCAGGCGCCCCCCGCGCCCGCGCCAGATTCGCCCGCCGGCTCCCCTCCACCTCGATCCTGGACTCCGTCTCGGTATCCGCCACCGCCACGAAATCGCACCGCCCCGTCGCGGCAAACCGCTCGACCAACTCGTTGACATGCATATGCGCAAAACCGATCACGCCAACACGAAACCGCCGCGCCATGGCTGAACCTTCAAGAAGACAAGGCCAGGGCGCCGCCCTGGACCCGCTGGGGCCGACGGCCCCAGACCCCATTACGAAGCGAGGTCCCGCATCTGCGCGTAGAGATCGCTCTTCGCCTCAAAGCCGATCCCGGGCAGCTCAGGCAACGTCACATGCCCATCCACCACCCGCACCCCATCCGGAAACCCGCCATACGGCTGGAACAAATCCGGATAGCTCTCATTCCCCCCCAACCCCAACCCCGCCGCAATCATCAGCGACATCTGGTGCCCGCCATGCGGAATCAACCGCCGCCAGCTCCACCCCATATCCTTCATCACCCCAAGCGTCCGCTGGAACTCGCACAGCCCGTACGACAACGCGCAATCAAACTGCAGGAAATCCCGGTCCGGCCGCATCCCACCATAGCGCAACAAATTCCGCCCATCCTGATGGCTGAACAGGTTCTCCCCCGTCGCCATCGGCCCCGGATAGAACTCCACCAACGCCGCCTGCAAATGATAGTCCAGCGGATCCCCCGCCTCCTCGTACCAAAACAAATCATACGGCCGCATCATCTTGGCATAGGCAATCGCCGTCTCCAGGTCGAACCGCCCATTGGCATCCACCGCCAGCCGCGCCTTGCCATCCAACTCCGCCAGCACCGCCTCGATCCGCGCCCGATCCTCGTCCAAAGACGCCCCGCCAATCTTCATCTTCACCACGGTGTACCCGCGATTCAGATAGGACCGCATCTCCCCGCGCAACGCCGACACATCCTTGCCCGGATAATAGTACCCCCCCGCCGCATAAACGAACACGCGCGGATCCGCCGCAATCCCATGCCGCTCCGCCAACAGCCGAAACAGCGGCTTGCCCGCAATCTTCGCCACCGCGTCCCACACCGCCATATCAATCGTCCCGACGGCAACGGACCGATCCCCATGCCCCCCCGGCTTCTCATTCGTCATCATCGCCGCCCAAACCCGATCCGGATCCAGGTTATCCCCCGCCGCATTCACCAGGCTCTCCGGCGCCGCCTCCAAAATCCGGCCGGCAAACCGCTCGCGGATCAGCCCCCCCTGCCCATACCGCCCATTCGAATTGAACCCATAGCCAATGACCGGCCGCCCATCGCGCACCACATCCGTCACCACCGCCACCAGGCTCGACGTCATCTTGGTGAAGTCGATATAGGCATTGCGGATCGGCGAAGAGATCGGCCGCGTGATCTCGCGAACATCGACAATGCGCATGAACTGCCTCCCTGGTGGCCCGATGCCGGCGGGACCTTCAGCCCGTCAGCATCGGCCCACAGGATGCAGCCCGTGGTCTGATGCACGCCGAACCATTAAAACGAGCCGGAACGCTAGAACGCCCTGCTCGCCTCCGGCCGGAACCGGTTGCCCGGCACAAAACCCGAACGCTCCGCCACCCGTGGCGCCCGCACCCAGACCTGGCGGTTCGGATGCAACCCGCCGCCCCGGATCGCCGGCACCGCCGTCAGCCGCGCCCGATGCAGCAGGCGCGTATCGGCCACGCCGCAATTCGGATGGGTCCCGCCGTTCTCCGCCACCGCCCTGTCCCACGCCGCCTGGCGCAGCACCCGCGTGGCAGCATCCGCCAGCGCGGTGCAGTTCAGTTCGTTCGTTCCCAGATCCGCCACGATCTCGTCGCCATCCTCCAGCAACGCGATCGGGCCGCCCAGCGCCGCCTCGGGCCCGACATGGCCGATCACCAGCCCGACCGACCCGCCAGAGAACCGCGCATCGGTCATCAGCCCCACCACGATCCCGCGCTCCCGGCACAGCGTCGTGATGCGCGATGTCGGGTCCAGCATCTCCGGCATGCCCGGCGCACCGCTCGGCCCCTCGTAGCGCACGATGATCATGTCGTGGTCCCGCAGCGACTCCGGCGCCTCGTCCAGCACCGTCAGCAGTTGCCGCTCGCTCTCGAACACCCGCGCCCGCCCGCGGAACACATCGCCTTCCAGCCCCCCCTCCACGCCGGCCAGCTTCAGGATCGCCGAAAAGTCGGGCGAGAGATTGCCGCCCAGCACCCGCAGCCCGCCGGTCGGCTTGTACGGCCGCTCCACCGGATAGATCACCACCCCGTCCGGCGGCGGCGGCGCCAGGCGCGCCACCTGTGCCGCCAGCGTCTCGCCGGTGCAGGTCATCACCGCGCCGTTCAGCAGCCCCGCCTGCAACAGCTCGCGCACAATCACCTGAACGCCGCCCACGCGGTCGATGTCCATCATCGAATACCGCCCATAGGGCCGCGCATCGGTCAGCACCGGCACCACGTGCTGCGACAGGTGGTTGAACTCCTCCGGGGTCATCACCTCCCGCCAGAAATCGGCATAGCCGGCCGCCCGCGCGATCTCCGGGGCATGCAGCGTCACATTGGTGGAACCGCCGATCGCCATCGCCACGATCATCGCGTTGCGCAGCGAATCGCGCACCACGATGTCGCGCGGCTTGAGGTCCCGCTCCATCATCCGCGCCAGCATCTCCACCAGTTCGGCCGGATAGTCCCGCACCCGCCGAGGGTCGTCCGACGGCGTCGCCACCATATGCAGCGGCTGCAGCCCGACAACGCCGATGAAGGTCTGCATGGTGTTGTAGGTGAACATCCCGCCGCAGCTGCCGATCCCCGGGCAGGCATGGCAGGCAATGTGGAGGCGATGCGCCGCGTCCGGGTGCCCGGCAACCTGATAAGCGCTGATGATGTCCAGCGCCTCGCCGGTCTGCGGATCAAGCCCCGGCCGGACCGGCCCGTCCGACATGATGATGGCCGGCTGGTTGTGCTCCAGCAGCGCCGCCATGACCCCCACCGGCGGCTTGTCGCACGCCACCACCGCGATCGTCCCGGCCAGTCCCGAGGCAGACAGGTGCTCGCTCAACGCATCATGCGTCACCTCCCGCCCGATCAGCGAATACCGCATCTCGCGCGTGCCGTTGCGGATCCCGTCCGACGTCGCGATGGTGTATTCCGGCTGCGTCAGCCGCAGACGCAGCTGCCCCGGCTCCTGGCCGATCCGCGCCTTCAGCCGCGCATGGATCGCATCAACCTTGGACATCACGCCCAGGTAGCACTGGCTGTCGCCCTTGGTCCCGACCACGCCCACCGACGGCTCGTGGATCAGGTCAGGGTCGGTGCCGAGCACCCGCGCCATGCCGATAGTCTGGCTCGAGCGGCCGGGATGGCGGTCGATGAGAACGGTCTTGGTGTTCGGCATAGGAGGCCCTCGGACATGATCGGACATGCGCGGGCCGATCCCAGTGTCCTGCCCACAAAATTCGTTCGAACTGGGACGGACGTAGCGGATCAACAGGCCACTGTAAACAAAGCCTGGTGTCCTAATTCCCGGATCCGATGGATTGCGGAACCTGGTAACGTGCGCACTGCCCGCCCCAAGGGAACCGGGCGGGCGGACGATCCGCGCTCCTGGTCATGCGGCGCGCACCGGGGCCATGCGCCTGCCCGCACGGCCCAAGTCACGGCTACCGCACTTGGCCGACATGCACGTTTGGCGGCAGCGAAAGCAAGGATTCACATGGAGACGGCGAGGCGGGGAGAAGCAAGAACGCCTCTTTCCTGTTCTTCTCCCCGTCTCGCCGTCTCCATGTGAAAATTCTTGCTTCCTTGCGATACCGATCGCGCCACGTACGCCAAATGCGATAGCCCTGGCGCCAAATGCGATAGCCCTGGGGGCCAAATCGATTCCCCTTGACTTTGCTGCGCCGCACAATTAAACCCTAACAGCGCGCCTTGAGTTTGATCCGTGCGCTGCCAGCCTGTGTTTCGCCCCTTCACCGCGGCGATGGCCCAATTGCCGATTTCCGACCGCCCAGCGGCCGGGCGGGCAAACAGGCCGAACGCACCACTCGGTAGCCCTCGTTCCTTTCCCATTCTGCGCCGGCTCGCGGCCCGATTTGCCGCGCGAACGCGCGTTTGCGCGTCCGCCATTCAGCTAACGGCCATCGCATCGCGGTGGCCGATCCGAAAGTGATGAACACATGACAACCTTTGCACAACTCGGGCTTGAGCCTGCGCTCCTGCGCGCGCTCTCCACCGAGGGCTACACCGAACCCACCCCCATCCAGGTCCAGGCCATCCCCTTCGTCCTCGCCGGCCGTGACGTCCAGGGCATCGCCCAGACCGGCACCGGCAAAACCGCCGCCTTCGCCCTGCCCATCCTCCAGCGCCTGGCCGCCGAACGCCGCCAGCCCCCGCGCGGCGGTTGCCGCGTCCTCGTCCTCTCCCCCACCCGCGAGCTGGCCAGCCAGATCGCCGATAGCTTCCGCGCATACGGCGCCAACATCGGCTGCCGCGTCACCGTGATGTTCGGCGGCGTGCCCAAAGGCAAACAGGTCCGCGCCATGGAACGCGGCGTCGACGTCCTCGTCGCCACCCCCGGCCGCCTGCTGGACCACATGCAGGACCGCAACGTCCGCCTCGACCATGTCGAAATCCTCGTGCTGGACGAAGCCGACCACATGCTCGACCTCGGCTTCATCGTGCCGATCAAGAAAATCATCGCCACCATCCCCTCGCGCCGCCAGACCCTGTTCTTCTCGGCCACCATGCCAGGCGAAATCGGCAAGCTCGCCGGCGGCATGCTGAAAGACCCCGCCCACGTCGCCGTCGCCCCGGTCGCAACCACCGTCGAACGCGTCGAACAAGGCGTGATCTTCGCCGACCAGGCCCAAAAGCGGCACACCCTCTTCGCCCTGCTCTCCGGCCCCGCCGACGGCCGCACCCTGGTCTTCACCCGCACCAAGCACGGCGCCGATCGCGTCGTCCGCCACCTCGAGGAAAGCGGCCTGCCCGCCATGGCCATCCACGGCAACAAAAGCCAGGGCCAACGCGAACGCGCCCTGGCCGCCTTCAAATCCGGCGAAGCCCGCGTGCTGGTGGCCACCGACATTGCCGCCCGCGGCATCGATGTCGACGGCGTCAAGCACGTCATCAACTTCGACCTGCCAAACGTTCCCGAAAGCTACGTCCACCGCATCGGCCGAACCGCCCGCGCGGGGCGGGACGGCATGGCCATCAGCTTCTGCGCACCCGACGAACGGCCGTTCCTCAAAGACATCGAGAAACTGATCCGCACCAAAGTTCCGGTCCTGCCCGCCCCCGCTGCCCCGGGCCGTACCCGCATGGCCGCCTGATCCCAAACGGCGGAAACACCGGAACGGCGAGGTGCCCTGGCGCCTCGCCGTTTCTGCGTACGGGGAAGAGAAGGAAGCGGTTCTTTTTTGAAAAAAAGAAGGCGGATTCAAGTTTGGGAGCGAACGCCGCCGGGAGGCCCTATAGGATAGGGTGTCCCGATGGGTTCTCACCGACGCGCGCTGACGATTGTTGATCGGACGACGATTGAGCTTCGTTTGCAGGACGGC
>CAXNGD010000063.1:0-10049 GCA_964201575.1 Acetobacterales bacterium
CTTCGGCACGCCCAGCGTGACCCTGCCGGCCGACTATGACCCGCTGGCCCCGGAACAGGGCGGCTCAGGCTTTCGTGGTCCGACGCAGCCGGACAACGCCCCCGCGCTGGAACAGGCTTTTCGCGTGCCGGTGCCGCCGAGCAAGCTGGATTTCGACGACTGGGACCTCGACCTCAGCAAGCCCGCCGCGCCGCTATCGCCGCCGCCCAGGCCGAGTGCTGCCGCAACCTCGCTGGATGACTGGGACATCGACCTGTCGCCGGCGGCGCCCCAAGCCCCGCCAGCCCCGCCACCGCCGCCGCGACCAGAGGCAAAGCCCGCTGCCCCCTCGTTCGAGACGGTCCCGCCGCCGCCGACCGACAGCGCCGCGACCCCGCAAGAGGACCCATTCGCCGAGCCCGAACGCGACGGCATGTCGCCTGTGCCGGTGCTGCCTGCCATACCGACGCATGGAACTATTCCCCCGCGCGCAAAAGCCGCCGCCCAGCCGCTGGCCGCGCCGGAACCGCGACCCACCCCGGCGCAGCCACCCGCCACCGGCGACCTGCTCGCCGCCTTCCTGCGCGGGGCGGGGATGGAGGATGCGCACCCGGCAGATGCCGAGGCGACCATGGAGAAACTCGGCGCCGCCTTCCGCGCCCTGGTCACCGGCCTGCGCCACACCCTGATCGCCCGCGCCGCCATCAAGGGCGAGTTTCGCATCGAGCAGACCATGATCCGCGCCCGTGGCAACAACCCGCTGAAGTTTTCCGCCGGCGACGACGATGCCCTGGCCGCCCTGCTCGGCGCCGGCCGCCGCACCGAGATGACCCCGGCCGCCGCCGTGGGCGAGGCGCTGGATGATATTCGCCTGCACGAGCTGGCCTCGATGGCGGCGATGCAAGCCGCGGTGCGATCCCTGATCGAACGCTTCGACCCCACCCCGTTGCGCACCGAGGGCGACCGGTCCGGCGGCATGCTGGGGGCGCAGAAGCGCGCGCGCGCCTTCGAGCTGTTCGAGAAATTGTACGGCGACATCACCGCTGCTTTGGCCGATGATTTCGACAGCGTCTTCGGCAAGGCCTTCGCACGCGCCTACGAACAGGCGCTGCGCGAAGTCAGCAACAAGCCGCGCTGATGCGGACCGGATACGGATGGGTGACGTGATGGCGAACGCCGGATGACCAATGGGGGCTCGAACAGGCGCACATGACGTGGACCAACCGTGTCGTCTGGCAGGAAGGCATGTTCCTGCGTGCGCAGCACTTCCAGCAACAGGATCGCTGGCTGGAAGCCTTGACGCGCGAGCGCACCGCCGCCCTGCGCCCTTATCCCTGGGGCCTGACCGAAATGGCGGTCAACCGCGACCTACTGGCCACCGGCCGCTTCGCCCTGTCCCAGGCCGCCGGCGTGTTCGAGGACGGCACGCCCTTCGCCCTGCCGGACCAGACCGACCATCCCGCCCCGCTCGACCTGCCGGAAACCGCGCGCAACGTCCTGGTCTATCTCGCCTTGCCGATCCGCCAGCCCGGCGCCATCGAGATTGCCGCCGATGCCACCGGAGACGGCCGCTATGATCTGAAGCCCTTCGAAGCCTTCGACACCCATTCGGCCTCGCCGCAATCGGCCGATCTTCAGATCGGCCGCCTGCGCCTGCGCTACCTGCTCGAAACCGACGAGCGGGCTGGCTTCCTGTGCATCGGCCTGGCCCGCGTGGTCGAAGTCTCCGCCGACCGCCGCGTCACCCTGGACCGCAACTGGATCGCCCCCGCCCTGGTCTGCGCCGCCGCCTCGCCGCTGTCCGGCCTGCTCGCCGACCTCACCGGCCTGTTCAACCAGCGGGCGGAGGCCCTGGCCTCGCGCATGGTCGCCGGCGGCGCCCGCGGCTCGGCGGAGATCCAGGACTACCTGATGCTGGAATGCGTCAACCGCTGGCACCCGCTGCTCGCCCATTGGGCCGATGGCGGCAACCTCCACCCCGAGGACCTCTACCGCGCGCTGCTGCAAATGGCCGGCGAACTGGCCACCTACACTGACACCGCCACCCGCCGCCCCGGCACCTATCCCGCCTACCGCCACGACGACCTGCAACGCAGCTTCGCCCCCGTCGTCGCCGACCTGCGCCGCGCCCTGTCCACCGCCATCGAGGAAACCGCCGTTCCGATCAAGCTGGAGGAACGCCGCCACGGCCTGCGCATCGGCCCGATCAGCGACCGCAACATCCTGCGCGCCACCAGCTTCGTCCTCTCGGTCCAAGCCGAAATGCCGGCCGAACAACTGCGCCGGCTCTTCCCCAGCCAGGTCAAGATCGCTGCCGTCGAACACATCCGCGACCACGTGATGTCCCAGCTCCCAGGCATCGCCGTCCGCCCGCTGCCGGTCGCCCCCCGGCAACTGCCGTTCTACGCCGGGGCAAGCTATTTCGAACTGGACCGCAACTCGGCGCACTGGAAACAGATGCAGAGCAGCGGTGGCTTCGCCATCCATGTTTCGGGCGAATACCCGGGCCTGCAGATGGAACTCTGGGCGATCCGCGGCTGACCGACGGAGCAAGGTGGGTGCAATGAGCGTCGACAATCCCTTCGAGGAAGACAGCGACCGTACCGTCATCCGCCCCTCGCCAGGCGGCCGACGCCCCGCGACCCCACCCCCGGCCCCCGGCTTCGCCCCCTCATCCGCCTTCTCGCCCGCTCCCAGCGCCCCAACCCCCTACGTCGCCGCCCAGGCGACCACCGCCGAGGGCGCCGAAAAGCTGATCTTCGGCGGCACCGCCCTGCTCTCCACCGCCGCCCCGCTCTTGCAACTGCTGTCCCGCCTGCGCAACACCGCCAACCAGCCGGACGCCGCCGACCTGCGCGAACGCGCCACCCGCGAACTGCGAACCTTCGAAACCGCCGCCCGCGACGCCGGCGTGCCAATGGAACAACTGCGCCCCGCCCATTACGCCCTCTGCGCCAGCCTGGACGACGTCGTCCTAAACACCCCCTGGGGCAGCACCGGCGTCTGGGACCAGCGCTCCCTGGTCTCCACCTTCCACCAGGAAGTCCGCTCCGGCGAACGGTTCTTCGACCTGCTCGGCCAGATGAAGGCCAACCCCGGCAGCTTCCTGCCCGTGCTCGAGCTGATGTACCTCTGCCTCTCCCTCGGCTTCATGGGCCGCTATCGCCTCGCCCCGCGCGGCCCCGTTGAAGTCGATAAGCTGCGCGAGGACCTCTACGCCATCATCGTCCGCCAGCGCCAGGCCGCCGAACCCGACCTCTCGCCGCACTGGATGGGCGTGGCCGCCCCCTACAAGCCTTCCCGCGCCATCCTGCCGGTCTGGGTGGTCGGCGTCGCCGGCCTGGCCGCCATCGCCGGCCTGTTCGTCTGGTTCTCCGCCAGCCTGAACGCCGCCTCGGACGACGTGCTCGAGCGCATGATGGCCAGTGCCCCCACCAAGATGCCCGCCATCATCCGCGCCGCTCTGGTTGTCCCACCGCCGCCACCCCCGCCTCCCCCAGAACCAGGCGTGCTGGACAAGCTGCGCACCTTCCTCAAGCCCGAGATCGACGCCGGCATGGTCGTCGTCCTCGGCACCGAGACCACCCCGATCGTGCGCATCCGCAACAAGGGCGTCGCCGCCGGCGCCCCCGCCATGTTCGGCTCCGGCAGCGCCACCGTCCAACAAGCCTTCATCCCCCTGCTCGAACGCATCGGCGCGGCCCTCAAGGTCGAAACCGGCAGCGTCCAGGTCCTCGGCCACGCCGACAACCAACCGATCCGCACCGTCCAGTTCCCCTCCAACTTCCACCTTTCCGCCGCCCGCGCCGAAGCCGCCCGGACCATCATCCTGCGCAACCTCGCCGAACCCGCCCGCATAAAGTCCGAAGGCCGCGCCGACGCCGAACCCGTCGGCAACAACGCCACCCCCGAGGGCCGCGACGAGAACCGCCGCATCGAAGTTGTCCTGCGGCGCCAGGGCTAGGGAGCGCAGCATGGCCGCAATCCTCTCCTTCCTGACCTCGCGCTGGTTCCTCACCGGCATCGGCGCCGCCCTCCTGGCCGCCCTGGTCTGGTTCATCGGCCCGCTGCTCGCCGCCCTCGAAGACTGGCCGATCCGCCTGGCCATCATCCTCGTGATCGCGCTGGTCTGGTTCGGCATCAACTTCTGGCTCATGCGCCGTAGCACCCGCGCTGAGGCTGCCTTGGTCGAGGGAGCCGCCGTCGGTCCCGCCACCGACGCCTCGGCCGAAGAAGCCGCCGCCATGCGCGAGAAACTCAGCACAGCGCTGGACCTCCTGCGCCGCGCCCGCGGCACCCGCGGCTACCTCTACGAACAGCCCTGGTACGTCATCATCGGCCCCCCCGGCGCGGGCAAGACCACTGCCCTGATGAACGCTGGCCTGCACTTCCCGCTCGCCGCCGAAATGGGGCAGGGCGCAATCGCCGGCGTCGGCGGCACCCGCATGTGCGACTGGTGGTTCACCGAACACGCCGTCCTGATCGACACCGCCGGCCGGTACACCACCCAGGACTCCGACGCCACCGTCGACAAAGCCGGCTGGGACTCCTTCCTCGACCTCCTCAAACGTACCCGTCCGCGCCAGCCTCTGAACGGCGTCGTCGTAGCCATCGCCATCACCGACATCGCCGCCGCCACCCCCGCCGAACGCAGCCTGCACGCCCGCGCCATCCGCAAACGCATCAAGGAACTCACCGACCGCCTCGGCGTCCGCGTCCCCGTCTATCTCATCGCCACCAAGGCCGACCTGCTCGCCGGCTTCACCGAATTCTTCGACGACCTGGACCGCGAAAAACGCGCCCAGGTCTGGGGCCACACCTTTGATCTGAAGACCAAAGACGGCGAAGTCTTGACCGGCTTCCCCGCCGCCTTCCAGGCCATCACCGCCCGCCTGGACGCCCGCCTGCTCGACCGCCTGCAAGCCGAGCGCAGCCCGGACCGCCGTGCCGCCCTCGCCGGCTTCCCCGCCCAGGTCGCCAGCCTCGAAGCCCCCCTCGCCGCCTTCCTCCATGAAGCCTTCGGCGGCTCCAAGCTCGACCCCGCCCCCTTCCTGCGCGGCGTCTACTTCGCCTCCGGCACCCAGGAAGGCACCCCCATCGACCGCCTCACCGGCGCCCTCTCCCGCGCCTTCGGCCTCGACCAGAAACGCGCCCCCAGCCTGCGACCGGAACAGGGCCGCAGCTACTTCGTCAGCCGCCTGCTCGGCCAGGTCATCCTCGGCGAAGCCATGTTGGTCAGCGAAAAGCCAGGCGCCGCCCGCCGCCGCTGGCTCATCCGCGGCGGTGCCTTCGCCGCCGTCCTGCTCGCCACCCTGGTCACCGGCGGCCTCGCCTGGCGCGCCCAGTCCCAGGCCCAGGCCGAGATCGACGCCACCACCCAGGCCATCGCCGCCTACACCGCCACCGCCCAACCGCTGCGCCTGGATCCCGTCAACGAGTCCGACCTGCCCGCCTTCCTCACCCTGCTCGACCAGGCACGCGGCCTGCCCTTCGGCTACGACAAACGCAGCGAAGCCACCGGCTGGAACTTCGGCCTCGACCAATCCGAAAAACTCTCGCTGGCCGCCCAAACCGTCTACCGCCACGCCCTCGAACGCGTCCTCCTGCCACGCATCGTCTGGCGCCTGGAATCGCAAATTCGGGGAAACATCAACCACCCGGACTTCGTCTACGAAGCCACCCGCATCTACCTCATGGTCGGCACCCTCGGCCCGCTCGACCGCGCCCTGGTCAAAGAATGGCTCACCCTGGACTGGGGCCAGACCTGGCCCGGCCCAGGCGCCGCCCCGTTCCGGGACACCATGGCCCGCCACCTCGATGCCCTGCTGGCCAACCCGCTTCCCGCCATCCCGCTGGACGGCGCCCTGGTCGAGGAAGCCCGCCGCACCTTCTCGCGCGTCACCCTGGCCGAGCGCGTCTATTCCCGCATCCGCCCTCTCGCCACCTCCGCCGGCATCGCCCCCTGGCGCGCCGCGGACGCCGCCGGTGCCTCCGGTGCCCGCGTCTTCATCCGTGGCTCCGGCAAGCCGCTGACCGACGGAATCCCTGGCTTCTACACCGTCGAAGGCTTCCACAAGGTCGTCCTGCCCTCGCTGCCAAACGCCGCCCGCGAAGTCGCCAGCGAAAGCTGGGTCCTCGGCCGCCGCTCCGAAATCGACCCGCGCAGCCCGCAGATGCTCACCCTCGAACGCGATGTCGTCAAACTCTACACCGACGAATACGCCAAACAATGGGACGCCCTGCTCGCCGACATCAACGTCGTGCCGATGCGCAACATGAACCAGGCGGTCCAGGACCTTTACCTCCTTTCCTCGCCGCAATCCCCCATGCGCGACCTGCTCGCCGGAATCGCCCGCCAACTCACTCTCTCCGTCCCGCCCCCACCGCCCGCGGGCCTCGCCGGTGCCGCCCAGGGTGCCGCCGCCGCCGCGGCTGCCGCAGCCTCCGCAGCCGGACAGGCCGCCGCTGACCGCCTGGCGGGCATCATGGGCCAACCCGCCGGCCCGCCCCCGGAACCACCGGGCAAAGCCATCGACGACCGCTACAAGCCCCTGCGGGATTTCGTCGGCACCGACCCCGGCGCCCCCATCGACATGGTGCTCAAGCTGCTGAACGACATGCAGCAACAGCTCAGCCGCATGGCTTCCGCCCCCGTCGGCGGCGCCCCGCCCATGCCCACCGGCGACGACCCCGCCCGCCTCCTCGTCGCCGAAGCCAGCCGCCAGCCCCAACCCGTCGCGCGCTGGCTCCAGGGCATGGCCTCGGGCGGCGGTGCCCTGCGCGGCGGTGGCGCCAAGGCCCAGGTGGCCGCTGCCGCCGCCGGCCCCGGCGGTCCCGCCATGCTCTGCGCCCCCGCCGTCAACGGCCGCTACCCGTTCTTCCGCGGTGCGGCCGAGGAAACCCCGCTGGACGATTTCGCCCGCCTCTTCGCTCCCGCCGGCCTGCTGGACGGCTTCTTCACCACCCAGCTCCGCCAATACGTCGACATGGCCGGCCGCGCCTGGCGCCCCCAGCCCATGGACGGCGTCGAACCCCCTGTCTCGCCCGGCGACGTCACCCAGTTCCAGCGCGCCGCCGTCATCCGCGACCTGTTCTTCGCCGCCGGCGGCACCACCCCCACCATCCGCTTTGACCTCACCCCGGTCTCCCTCGACCCCGCCACCAAGAAGGTCTCGATCGACTTCGACGGCGTCGCGGTCAGTTACGAAGGCGGCCCGTCCCGCTCCACCCAGATCACCTGGCCCGGCCCCAACCGGATGATCAACGTCAAGCTCACCTTCGACCCGCCCCCCACCGGCGCCCCCGCAGCGATGACCGCCAACGGCCCCTGGGCCCTGTTCCGCCTCTTCGGCCAGGGCCAGATGGTCCAGGCCGGCTCGGCCGAACGCTTCCAGCTTACCTTCCAGCAAGCCGACCGCCGCGCCGTCTTCGAAGTCCGCGCCGGCTCCGTGCTCAACCCCTTCGCCCCCGGCGTGTTGCAGGAATTCCGGTGCCCAGTCCTCAAATAGGAACTGCCACAATGGCAGCCGAAGCCCCGCATGCCGTGGGTTTCTTCGGCAAAATCCCCGCGCGCGGCGATTTCGTCCGCGCCAGCCTGCCGCGCAGCTTCATCGATCCCTGGGACAACTGGCTCAGCCGCGTCATCACCGAAAGCCGCGACCTCCTCGGCACAAAATGGCTGCCCGCCTGGATGGAGGCGCCGATCTGGCACTTCACCCTGCCGGCCGGCCAATGCGGCACTGCCCCGGTGGTCGGCCTGTGGATGCCCAGCATCGATGCCGCTGGGCGGCACTTCCCGCTCACCCTGGCCCGTGTCGGCCCCCTCCTGCCCAATATGGAGGACTGGCTCGCCGCCGCTGAAAACATCGGCCTCGATGCTCTCCAATACGACCTCGCCCCGGACGACCTGGTGCGCCAGTTGAACGAGATCGCGCAGCCAGACGCCCCGCCCGCCGAAGAGCACGCCCTGGCCGCGTGGTGGACCGATGGCTCCCCCTTCGTCCCCGCTACCCGGCTGGCGCTGGCCGACCTGCCGGACGCCGCAACCTTCGCCGCCATGCTCCACGCCACGCCGCCCGACACCGGCCTGGCCCAACCAGATGTCCCGCGCCAAGCGGGAGGAGTACGGGAATGATGAGGTTCCAGTCCTGGGCCAACTCGCACCCCGGCGCCGTGCGCAGCCATAACGAAGACGCCTTCGTCGACCGCTCGGATATCGGCCTCTGGGCCGTGGCCGACGGCGCCGGCGGCCACGATGCCGGCGAAGTCGCCTCGGGGCGGCTCAAGGAGGTGCTGGACTCCATCCCGTCCGGCCTCTCCGCCTCCGAACTCCTGGCCCAGGTCCGCCTGCGCGTCGCCGAAGTCCACCAGGAACTGCGCGACGAAGCCGAACGGCGCGGCCCCCGTTCGATGATCGCCTCCACCCTGGTCGTCCTGCTCGCCCGTGACGGCCACTTCGCCTGCGTCTGGGCCGGCGACAGCCGTGTCTACTTGCTGCGCGACGGCACCCTGGTCCAGGTCACCCGCGACCACTCCCTGGTCCAGGAACTCGTCGACGCCGGGTCCATCACCGCCGACGAAGCCGACGGCCACCCGCGCGCCAACGTCATCACCCGCGCCGTCGGCGCCGCGGAAAGCCTCGAACTGGACAAGGTCAGCAACCGCCTGGCCGCCGGCGACCGCTTCCTGCTGTGCAGCGACGGGCTGAGCAAAACCCTCTCGGATGCCGAACTCGCCGCCCTTTTGGCGGACCCGATCCCTGCGGATCGCCTGGTCGATGAAGCACTGGCGCGGCGGGCGACAGATAATATTACCGTGGTGGCAGTGGAAGCGTTCTGAAGGCAAGCGGAAGATTTTTTTCTGAACCAAGAGAAGCAAACAAAGTTCATCCAATTGCCGGTATTGAGGGTTGGGCTAGGGTCTGTTGACAATAGGGGATTCCGGCGCGGCTGAGAGTGTCATTCAAACTCCGCGTTGGCGGAGTTTTCATCATGGTGGACCGGGATCGCTTTGTCGTTAACGACGAGACCTAGGCGAAGGTCGCGATGCCGTTGCCTGGCAAGCCGTCGGATCGCGGGGTGACCGCTCGCGACAATCGACTGTTTCTCGAAGCGGTTTTGTGGCGGGTCCGAACGTGTCTGCCGTGGCGCGTCGGAACGTGTCAACGACTTTGATACAGCCGGGTTCGGAATTTAAGCTTGGTTATACCAGTCCCCGAAACAAGTGACCGATGAGGCCGGCTAAGATTGGGCTCTGCCCAGACCCGCGTCGTGCGAAGCACGCGTGCGCGTGACGGGCCAAGCCCCATAAGCGCGAAGATAAGGAAGGCTGGGCTCCGCCCAGACCCGCCAGGGGCCAAGCCCCTGGGTAGCGGGGGCAAAACCCCGGGCGTCATGTTGTGATTTTGATTCCCCCGACGCGGCTGGACCTGATTCAACGTTGGCGTGGCAGCACCTGTTGAGATTGCAAATCTGTCGCCTGGCGAGCTGCGGTCCCTGGTGGAGCGGCTGCTGGGCGAGGTGTCGACGCTGAAGGCGGTTGTGGCTGAGCAACGCGACGAGATCGCGCGGCTGAAAGGCCTGAAGGGGCGTCCTTCGATCAAGCCGAACGGCATGGAGCAGGCGACGGCGGGCAAGCCGGTCATGTCGTCGGGCAAACAGCGCGAACGTGGGAAGTCGGCGCCGCGGGTGGTCATCGAGGGCCGGGTGATAAAGGCGGACGTGCCCGCCGGCTCGCGCTTCAAAGGCTATGAGGACTTCGTGGTGCAGGACCTTGTGCTGCGCGCCGAGGTGATCCGCTATCGTCGGGAACGCTGGCTGACGCCGGATGGTCAGACGGTTCTCGCGGCTCTGCCGCAGGGCATCGCCGGGCATTTCGGGCCGAACCTGCGCCGCTTCGTGCTGCAGCAGCATCACCAGGGCCAGGTGACGGTGGTGTTCGGCATCATCAAGTCGGTGCTTGGCTTCCGCCAGTTCCTGCTCCGGGGCCTCGAGCGTGTTCGCGGTGAGTGGAGCCTCGTGACCATGGCGTGGAACATCAAGCGGGTGTTCGTCCTGGCGGGCCCGATCTGA
>CAXNGD010000064.1:0-10015 GCA_964201575.1 Acetobacterales bacterium
GACATGGTGGCCGCCAGCCTCAACGACCGCCCCAGGAAAACGCTCGACTACGCCACTCCAGGCGAGCAATTTGCCAGTCTTCTCGCTGCCGCAGCCGCGGCAGGAAACACGCCCCCCGGCGACGTTCGCTCCCAAACTTGAATCCGCCCTTCTTTTTGTTCACAAAAATAAGACTTTTGCCTCCCTCGCCCGTTTGCTGTCTTGAGTCCTCCCCGAACAACAAAGAGCATCTTGCCATGCAGAACTCGGACATCATTTGGCAACTGGTCGACACCAAGCGCGAGGCCTTTGAGGCCCTCAGCGACCGCGTCTTCGACATGCCAGAGATCGCCTACACCGAGTACCGCTCGGTCGCCGAGCACAAGGCCGAGCTGGAACGCCAGGGCTTCCGCATCACCGAAAACCTCGCCGGCATCCCGACGGCCATCATGGGCGAGGCCGGCGAGGACGGCCCGGTCATCGCCATCCTCGGCGAGTACGACGCCCTCCCCGGCCTCAGCCAGGAAGCCGGCGCCACCACCCCCACTCCGCTCCCCGGCGACGGCATGGGCCATGGCTGCGGCCACAACCTGCTAGGCTCCGGCGCCCTGCTCGCCGCCACCGCCGTGAAGGACTGGCTGGCGTCCCAAGGCATCAAGGGTCGCGTCCGCTATTACGGCTGCCCCGCTGAGGAAGGCGGCGCTGCCAAGGGCTTCATGGTCCGCGAAGGCTGCTTCGACGATGTCGACATCGCCATCACCTGGCACTCCATGCCCTTCGCCGGCGTCAACGACGCACTCAGCCTGGCCAACACCCGCATCGACTTCACCTTCACCGGCCGCCCGTCCCATGCCGCCGCCTCCCCTCATCTCGGCCGCTCGGCACTCGACGCCGTCGAACTGATGAACGTCGGCGTGAACTACATGCGCGAGCACATGCCCAGCGACGCCCGCATCCACTACGCCTATCTCGACGCCGGCGGCATCGCCCCAAACGTCGTGCAGGGCACAGCAAAAATCCGATACGCCGTCCGTGCCCGCGACCTGGCGGAGATGCAGCAACTCAACGACCGCGTCCGCAAGATCGCCCAGGGTGCCGCCCTGATGACCGAGACCACGGTCGAGGAGAAGGTGATCAGCGCGGTCTCCAACCTGATGGCCAACACCACGCTGGAGCGCGCGATGCACGCCGAGTTCGAACGCCTCGGCCCGCCACCCTTCGACGACGCCGATCGCGCATTCGCCGAGGAAATCCGCGCCACCCTCTCGCCGGACGACATCGCCTATCCCTATCGCCGCCACGGCGTGGCGTTCCGCCCCGACCAGCCGCTGGCCGACTTCATCACCACGCTGGGCCAGACCGGCGCCCCCATGCTCGGCTCCACCGATGTCGGCGACGTCAGCTGGAAAGTCCCGCTCGTCCAGGCCGACGGTGCCACGGTGGCGATCGGCACGGCCTTCCACTCCTGGCAGATGACCGCCCAAGGCAAGTCCGCGCTGGCCAAAAAGGGCATGATCCACGTCGCCAAGGTCATGGCCGCCACCGCCGCCGAAGCCATCCGCAACCCCGCCCTGCTCGCCGCCGCCAAGGCCGAGCACGCGGCACGCACGGCGGCCAAGCCCTATGTCTGCCCGATCCCCGCGGACGTGATGCCGAATGTCCAGCCGCGGAAGTAAGAAAAGGCTGGGCTCTGCCCAGACCCGCCAGGGGCCAAGCCCCTGGACCTTAATGGATAAGGGTCCAGGGGGCTTGGCCCCCTGGCGGGTCTGGGCGGAGCCCAGGCTTGGGTGCTGAAATAGCGACGCTAAGGACCCAGGTCGCGATCATCGGCGGCGGTCCCTCCGGCCTGTTGCTCTCGCACCTGCTGCATCTCGAGGGCATCGACAGCGTCGTGCTCGAATGCCAAAGCCGCGCCTACGTCGAAGCCCGCATCCGCGCCGGCGTCCTCGAACCGGGCTCGGTCGCCCTGCTGCGCCAGGCTGGTCTCGCCGGACGCCTGGATCGGGACGGCCTCATCCATGAAGGTGCCAGCTTCGTCTTTGGCGACCAGCAGCTGCGTGTCGACTTCGCCGCGCTGACCGGCCACCACGTCACCGTCTACGGCCAGACCGAAATCCAGAAGGACCTCGGCGACGCTCGCGCTCGCGCCGGCGGCACCATCCTGCACGAAGCCCACGACGTCGCCCTGCACAACGTCGACGCCGCCCCACTGGTCCGCTTCACCCACAATGGCGCACCCCAAGAACTGCACTGCGACTTCATCGCCGGCTGCGACGGCTTCCATGGCCCCAGCCGCGCCGCCATCCCCGCCAGCATGCTGAAAACCTGGGAACGCAGCTGGCCTTTCGCCTGGCTCGGCATCCTGGCCGACGTGAAACCCGCCGCCGACGAGCTGATCTACGCCGCCCACGAACGCGGCTTCGCCCTGGCCAGCATGCGCTCGCCCACCCGCAGCCGCTACTACATCCAGTGCACGCCTGAAGAGTCGCTCGACGACTGGCCCGACGATCGCCTGTGGGACGAGTTCCGCCTGCGCCTCGGCCCCTCCGTGACCAGCGCCCCCGCGCTCGAAAAGAGCATCGCCCCGCTGCGCAGCTTCGTCGCCGAACCGATGCGCCACGGCCGGCTCTTCCTGGCCGGCGACGCCGCCCACATCGTCCCGCCCACCGGCGCCAAGGGCCTGAACCTCGCCTTCTCCGACGTCCGCGTCCTGTGGCAAGCACTCGCCGCCTGGTACCAGCGCAGCGACACCGCGGGGATCGAGGCCTATTCCGCCACCTGCCTGCGCCGCGTCTGGCGCGCCGAGCGGTTCTCCTGGTGGATGACCATGCTGCTGCATCGCGTGCACGCCCCCGCCAGCTTCGAGCACCAGCTGCAACGCGCCGAGCACGGCCTGTTGATGACATCCGAGCCCATGCGCGCAATGCTGGCCGAGAGCTATGTCGGCCTGCCGGAGTAGGAGACCGCGATGACCCAACCCGCTTGGACCCCCCGCGACTGGAGCACCCAGCCCAAGCTGATCCACGCTGAATACCGCTCCAGCCTGCTGCGCGGCCCAACCCGCCCGCTGGTCCGCCTGGCACCGACGCTGACCGAGATCACCGGGCCGACGCACCTGCATGCCGGCGTCGATGCGCTGGACGCCGACCTCACCCGAAACGGCCGGCGCAACGGCGAGCCCCAGGGCGAACGCATCATCATCACCGGCCGCGTCCTCGGCGATGACGGCCGCCCGGTGCCGGACACCGCGGTCGAACTCTGGCAAACCAACGCCGCCGGCCGCTACATCCACGCCACCGACCAGCACGACGCCCCGCTCGACCCGAACTTCTTCGGCGCCGGCCGCAGCGTGACGGACTCCCAGGGCTGGTACCGCTTCACCACCATCAAGCCCGGCGCCTATCCCTGGGCCAACCATCACAACGCCTGGCGCCCAGCCCATATCCATTTCTCAGTCTTCGGCCCGAGCTTCTCCACCCGCCTGATCACCCAGATGTATTTCCCCAGCGATCCCCTCCTGGCCCTGGACCCGGTCTATCTCGCCGTCCCCGAAGCCTCCCGACCCGCCCTGGTCGCCGGCTTCTCGCTGGACCACACCCTGCCCGGCATCGCCCTGGGCTACGTCTTCGACATCGTCCTGCGCGGCAGCACCGCCACCCCGATGGAGGCCTGAGATGACCCTCCGCCAAACCCCCTCCCAGACCATCGGCCCCTTCTTCGCCTACGGCCTGACCCCCTGCCAATACAACTACCCAATGTCCGACATCGCCGGCGGCGCCATGGCCACCGAGGAAACCCAAGGCGCCCGCATCCGCATCGAAGGCCGCGTCCTCGACGGCGCCGGCGCCCCAATCGAAGACGCCATGATCGAACTCTGGCAAGCCGACAGCCAAGGCCGCTACCCAACGCCCGCCACCAACCAAGCCTTCACCGGCTTCGGCCGCGTCGGCACCGGCACCGACCCGCAAAAACGCTTCATCTTCGACACCATCAAACCCGGCCGCACCGACCCGAGCCAGGCCCCACATATCGGCGTCATCCTGTTCATGCGCGGCCTGCTGGTCCACCTCTACACCCGCATCTATTTCGACGACGAAGCCACCGCCAACGCCACCGATCCTGCCCTGTCAGCAGTCCCCCCCGAACGCCGCCACACTCTGATCGCCGTACGGGCCGACACCCAATCTGGCGCCGTCTACCGCTTCGACATCCGCATGCAGGGCGAGGACGAGACGGTCTTCTTTGATGCGTAAAGCGGAGGCAGGAAGAGTCTTCTTTTTGTGAACAAAAAGAAGCAAAAAAACTTCATCCAATTGCGCCGAGCCCAAAAGGGAAAGTTCACGACCGAACCATCGACATCAAACGAAAGTCCAACGTCTCGCCCAGCACCAAGCGCATAAAGTTTTTTTGCTTCTTTTTGTTCACAAAAAGAAGACTTCCTCTACCCCTCGATATCCTCCACCGCCCCGCTCGCCAGCCGCCGGTCATACCCCAGGCTCGCCGCCAGCAACTGCCGCGTATACGGATGCGAAGGGCTATCATCCTCCAGCGCCGCCACCGGCAACTCCTCCAGCAGGTGCCCAGCATTCATCACCCCCAGCCGGTCGCACATATGTGCCACCACCGCCAGGTCGTGACTGACCAAAATACAAGTCAGCCCCAGCCGCTCCCGCAAATCCACGAGCAGGTTCAGGATCTCCGCCTGCACCGAGACATCCAGCGCCGAAGTCGGCTCATCCAGCAGCAACACCTGCGGCTCGAGGATCAACGCCCGCGCAATCGCCAGCCGCTGCCGCTGCCCGCCGGACAATTGATGCGGATAGCGATAGCGAAACGAAGGCCCCAGCCCAACCTGCACCAGCACCCGGGCAATGCGTTCGTCCGTGTCGCCGATGTCGTGAATGGCCAGGGGTTCGGACAGCGTCGTGTTGACGGTATGACGCGGATGCAGCGAGCCATACGGGTCCTGGAACACCATCTGCACCCGCCGGTAGAAGCTGCGGCTGCGCACCGGCGTCATCGCCTCGCCACCAATGGTGACGGCCCCGGACCAGTTGGGATTCAAGCCGCAAAGTGCGCGCAGGATGGTGGATTTGCCGCACCCGGACTCGCCGACCAGCCCATAGGTCTCACCCTGCCCGACATCGAATGAAACGCCGTCAACGGCATGGACCAGATTGCTGCCGGTGCCGAAGGTAACGCGAAGGTCTTTGACGGTGATCACCGTATCACCCCTCCAACCAAGCGGGATCGCGACTAAGCACCGCGAGCTTCTGATGCCGCGACCCGATGCGGGGCAGGGAGGCCAGCAACCCCTGGGTATACGGATGCTGCGCGTTCGCCAGTTCGGCGGCCGCACACTCCTCGACAATCTGCCCGGCGTACATGATCAGCACCCGATCACAGAACGTCGCCACCAGGTTGAGATCATGACTGATGAAGATCAGCCCCAGCCCGCGCCGCGTTACCAGGTCGTCCAAGATCGCCAGCACCTGCATCCGCACAGTCACATCCAGCGCCGAAGTCGGTTCATCGGCAATCAGCAGATCGGGTTCGGCCATCAGCATCATCGCGATCATGACGCGCTGCCCCATCCCGCCGGAAACCTCGTGCGGATACAGTGCGAACACCCGTGCGGGATTGCGGATGTGGACGGCCTCCAGCATCGCCATCACCCGATCGCGCTTTTCCGCCTTGGACAGGCGCAGGTCTTGCGGAAGCGCCTCGGCGATCTGCGCCCCCACGCGCATCACCGGGTCAAGTGCATGCTTCGGGTCCTGCATGATCATTGAGATGCGCCGCCCGCGCACCTTCAGCATCTCGCGCTCACTGGCCGCCGCGAGGTCGACTTCCTGGAATTGCAGCCGCCGCGCCGTCAGCGTGCCGTTGGGCGGCGTCAGCTTCATGATCGCGCGTCCGGTTTGCGACTTGCCAGAGCCGGACTCACCCACAATGCCAATCTTCTCGCGTCCAACCTGGAACGACACGCCGCGCACCGCATGGACCATGCGCTGCGGGGTACGAAACCGGACATGCAGGTCTTCGACGACAAGCTGGGGAGGTGCCAGAACGGTGTTCATTCGGAACGCGGGTCCAAAACGTCGCGCAACCCGTCGCCGAACAGGTTGAACGCGAGCGAGGTGAGCAGGATCGCCAGGCCGGGGATGGCGGCAATCCACCAGGCCCCCAGCATGTATTGCCGCCCGGTCGACAGGATCGCCCCCCATTCCGGCATTGGCGGCTGCGCCCCCAGCCCGAGAAAACCGAGCCCGGCAGCAGTCAAGATGATTCCCGCCATGTTCAGCGTGATCCGCACCACCACCGACGGCACGCACATCGGCACGATATGTTTCAGGATGATCCGCCGCGGCGATGCCCCCTGGACCCGCACCGCGGCGATATAATCCGACGCCCGGATGGTCAGCGTCTCCGCCCGCGCCAGCCGCGCAATCGGCGGCCAGGCCGTAAGCGCAATCGCAATCACCGCATTCTCAATCCCCGACCCCAGCGCCGCCACAAACCCGAGCGCCAGGATCAACGGCGGAAACGATAGGAAGATATCGTTGATCCGCATCAGAACGGTGTCGGTCCAACCGCCGAAATACCCAGCCGTCGTGCCAACCGCCAGCCCGATCGGCGCCGCGATCACCGCCACCAGGCACGACATGTACAACGTGATCCGTGAGCCATAGACCACCCGGGCAAACAGGTCGCGCCCCAACTCATCGGTCCCGAGCCAATGCGCCGCACTCGGGGGCAACAGCCGCCGCGTCAGGTCCTGGTCATTCGGCCCAACCGGCACAATCACGGGCGCCAGGATCGCCACAACCACCAGCGACAACAGGATCGCCAGCCCGATCAGCGCCAGCGGATTTGCCCGCAGCCGCAGCCAGCCGAAATAGAACCGCTGCACGTTGGCATGGCGCGGCGAGGTGGTGACCTCCGCCGTCAACCAGGCGCGCAAGTACCCGCTCATCTCGTCCGCGGGTCCAACAGCCGATACAGAACGTCACTCAGCAAGTTGAGCCCCACAAAAATGATCCCGATGATCAACACACACGCCAAAACCGCGTTCATATCCCCGGCCAGCAACCCGGACGTCAGATAGCGCCCAAACCCCGGCCATGCGAACACCGTCTCGGTCAGCACCGCGCCTTCCAACAAAAACGCATAGGCCAGCGCGATCACCGTGATCAACTGCACCAGGATGTTGCGAAACGCGTGCCGCCAAACCACACGCCAGCGCGACATCCCCTTGACCCGCGCTGCAACAATGTACTCCTGCCCCAACTGCTCCAGCATGAAGCTGCGCGTCATCCGGCTGATATACGCCATCGACGCATACCCCAGGATCGACGCCGGCAGGATGATGTGGCTGAATGCGTTCCAGAACACCTCTGCCTCGCCGGCCAGCAAAGCATCCACCAGCAACAGCCCGGTGCGCGTATCCACCATGTCGAGAAACACCACATCCAGCCGCCCGGGCCCGCCGACCCAACCAAGGCTGGCATAGAACAGGATCAACCCCATCAGCCCCAGCCAGAACGTCGGGCTCGAATACCCCAACAACCCGATGAACCGTGCGACATGGTCCAGCACGCTGCCGCGATACACCGCCGCCAGCATCCCGAACGGCACCCCAAGCCCAACCCCGAATATAATCGCCACAGTCGCCAGCTCGATCGTTGCCGGAAACACCCGCTTGATGTCATGCGCCACCGAGTTGCCGGTGAACAGCGCATTGCCGAACTCGCCCGTCATCATGTCGCGGATGAACACCCCGAACTGGACATAGATCGGCTTGTCCAGCCCAAGCTGCGCCTTGACCATGTCATAGGTCTCCGGCTCCGCCTGCTCGCCGATGATCGCGATCACCGGATCGATCGGCAGCATCCGCCCCATGAAGAAGGTCAGCGCCAACAGGCCGAGCAACGTCACCAGAACCGAAACCACCTGGCTGGCTGCCGCCTTCATCCAGGGCGGCAGCCCAGTCCCCCTCGCCGGCGCCTTTCGATCGCTCACGCCGTTACTTGCCAGCAGTCGCGTAGACAACATTGAACGGGGTAATGGCGAAGCCCTTGACGTCCTTGCGCAGCGCGATCGGCCGCACCGTCTGGTACATATAGGCCATCGGCCCGTTCTTCATCATGTAGCGCTGGATCTCATGATACATCGCAATCCGCTTGGCCGGGTCCCGCTCCATCCGCGCCGTCTCGGCCATCTCGTTGATCTTCTCGTCCTGCCACGACGAGCGCCAGGACGGATATTGCGCCAGCCGCGCCTCCGCCCGGTTGTCAGGGTTCACCGCATGGCGCGAAATCATGCTGTCGGCATCGGGATACCCCGCACCCCAGCCAATCTGCAGCACCTCGAAATCGCGCGACCGCGCCCGGGTAAACAAATTGGCGTCCGCCATCTGCTCCAGCTCCAGCTTGATGCCGATCTTGGCCGCATTCGCCTGGACATGCTGCGCCACCACAGGGGCGATGTTGTTGGCCGAAATGATGAACTTCTTGGTGAAGCCATTCGGAAAACCCGCTTCCGTGATCAGCGCCTTTGCCTTCTCCAGGTCCAGCTTGAACGGCTGCCCCTCCTTGGTGTCCAGCGCCCCGAACGCCCCCTCCGGCACCAGGCTGGCGCGCGGATTGCCCTGGTATTCCAGGATCGTCTTGCCCAACCCGTCATAGTCGATCAGATAGCGAAACGCCTCGCGCACCAGCGGCTTGCCAACAATCGAGTCGCTGCCGTTGAACGCCAGATAGCCATAGCCATGCATCACCGTGGTCTCGATGTGAATCGCCGGATTCTGCGCCAGCGCCCTGAGATCATCGGTGTTCAACAGCCGCGCCACATCGATGTCGCCCTTCTCCAGCAACAGCCGCTGCGCCCCGGATTCCGGCACATGACGGATGATCACGCGCTTCAGCTTGGCAGGGGTCCGGAAATGATTTTCGTTGCGCTCCAGGATCACAACCTCGTTGGTGTTCCACCGCGTCACCCGATACGCCCCAACGCAGATCGGCGCCGTCTTGAAGAACGCATTGCCATAGTCGCTCTTGCCGTCCGTAACCTTGGCGTTCTTCTCGCCCTCCGCCTTGTCCAGAATCCCGGTCGAGCCCGAGGCGAACATCGCCGACAGCAACAAATCCACCGGGTACGGCTTGGACAGCTTCACCACCAGCGTGGTGTCATCCGTCGCCTTGATCGTCTCCGCCATGTTGTCGCGGCTGAAGCCCCACTGGGTGAAATTGGCCGAATTGCCAAAGCCCAGCTGGATCACCCGGTGCATCGACCATTCCGCGTCATACGCCGTCGCCGTCTTGCCCGAAGGGAACTTCAAATCCGGGCGAAGCTTCAGCGTGATCGTCAGACCGTCCTCGGACACGCTCCAGCTCTGCGCCGTGTTCGGCACAATCTTGGACACGTCGCCAAGGTTGTAATTGACCAGCGGCTCGCACACGTTGCGGATGATGTCGTTGCCATTCACCTCGGCAATCTGCGCCGGGTCGAAGGTGATCAGCGCATCCAGGTTCCACGCCATCACCAGCGCATCGCGCGGCGTCGCCGCCCGCGCCTCGAGGGCAGCCACCGCGGCGGCCAGCATCATCCCAACCGGCAGGATAGTCGCGGCTAGCGCGGTGCGAACTGATCGGCTCATCAAGGCCTCCGGGCAAAGGGGGAAGGGGCCGATCCGTCTTGCGGCGTTGCAGCATCCTAGAGGAGGTCCGGCGGTGTTCACAAGGATTTGCGCGGCCTGGAGAGCGCGGAGGAGCGAAGATTCTTCTTTTTGCGAACAAAAAGAAGCAAAAAAACTTTTCCCGGGTTCGCTAGTATGATCAGAATATGTGAAAAAATGAAACTAATATCAATGATTTAATGGAAATTGAAGTAGCCGGGGCAAAACCCCGGGCAGTGTGGGTCAAGCGGCTCGCGTGCGGGTTCGGATGAGATCGGGAAGGCCCGGGATGGCGGGCGCTTTGATCCCTCCGATGCGGTCTGCGAGGTAGTCCCAGAAGGAGACCCCGAGCTTTGCGCA
>CAXNGD010000065.1:0-9993 GCA_964201575.1 Acetobacterales bacterium
GCCCAGCAGCCGCTCCACCAGGGACCGCAGCTCGCCAGGCGATAGATTTGCAATCTCAACAGGTGCTGCCACGCCGACGTTGAATCAGGTCCGCCCGCGTCGGGGGAATCAAAATCACAACAGGCCGCCCGGGGTTTTGCCCCGGCTACCCTCTGGCCTTGCCTGCTCGCTTCGGCCACATTCGCCCTCCAGGAGGGTCCCCGCATGAAGTTCCACTGGTTCGCCGAAGCCAGCTATCCCAAGCTGCCAGCCGATTTCCGCGAGAAGAAGATCTCGTCATGGGTCGACACGCCCAAGCACCTGGCCGACCCCGCGGTGGTGGGCGAGATGTGCCGGCAGTTCATCCGGCTGATGCAGCAGGCCGATCGCGACGGGTTCGACGGGCTGGCGGTGAACGAGCATCACCAGACTCCGTTCGCGGTCACGCCCTCGCCCAACCTGCTGGCCGCGGCGTTGGCCAACACGACCTCGCGCGCCGCGCTGTTGATCATTGGCGACAGCCTGGCGCTGTATAATCCGCCGACGCGGGTGGCCGAGGAGATGGCGTGGCTTGACTGTGTGTCCAACGGGCGGGTGATTGCCGGGTTTGTCTTTGGCACGCCGATGGACAGCGTGTTTGCCTATGGCATTCCGCCGGCTGAGCTGCGTGACCGGTTCGAGGAGGCGCGGCAGCTGATCCACAAGGCGTGGGACGAGATGGAGCCGTTCGCGTTCAACGGCAAATACACCAAGCTCCGCTATGTGAATTTGTGGCCGCGTCCGATGCAGAAGAAGTTCCCGGTCTGGGTGCCGGGTTCGGGCAGCGTGGAGACCTGGGACCTCGCGATCGACAACGACTACTGCTACGGGCATTTGTCGTTTTCCGGGCTGTTCGCGGCCAAGCCGCTGGTGGATGCGTGGTGGGAATATTGCGCGATGCGCGGGGCCGACATGAACCCGCACCGCATGGCGTTCACCCAGATTACATGCTGTGCCGCCACCGACGCCGAGGCCGAACACCTATACAGCGACGCGGTGAAGTATTTCTACCGCAACCGCTACACCAACCCGGCCTATGAAGCGCCGCCTGGTTACCGCTCGACCAAGTCAGTGCAGGCGATCATGGGGCATCGCAAAATTGCCGAATCGAAACTCTCAGCCGAGGACCGGGCGCGGGCGGCCGCTGGCGAGATGAGCTTCTGGGAGTACGACCAGCACGGCTTCATCATCGCGGGCTCGCCGGCGCGGGTCCGGCAGCGCACGCGCGAGCTGTGCACCGATCTGCGCATCGGCCAGCTCATCGCCTGCCTGCACATGGGCGACCTGCCGGAGGAGGTGGCGGCCGAGAACACAAGGTTGATGGGGCACGAGGTGATCCCCGGGCTGCGCGACCTGTGGGCGGACCAGCCTGACCGGTGGACGCCCGAAGCCACCCACCACCACGCACCGGTCGCCAAGGCCGCGGAGTAGAGATCGTGCAGTTCCAGACCTTCGGCCCGGCCAGCATCCGCCTGTGGCGCATGGGGGCGGGAAAGCCCCTGCTGTATCTTCATGGTTTCGAGGGCCACCCCGGCGACGCGCCGTTCCTGCGCCGGCTGGCGCAGACCCGGCTGGTGATCGCGCCGGAGCATCCCGGCTTCGGCGAGAGCGAGGGGCTCGGCTCGATGCAGGACATCACCGACCAGGCGCTGCATTTCCGTCGCGTCATCCGGGCGCTGGGGGCCGGGCGGGTGGATGTGGTCGGCCATTGCCTGGGCGGAATGTTCGCCGCCGAGCTGGCCGCGATCAGCCCGCATCTGGTGCGCCGGCTGGTGCTGGTGAACAGCTATGGGCTGTGGGACGACGCGCTGCCGCTGCCGGATGCATTCACGCTGGCGCCACCAGATTTCGCCGCCGCCAAATGGGCCAATCCCGGCGCGGCGCCGGCGGAGAGCGTGCCGGCGGGCGGGGATGCGGTTCTGGCACGGCAGCGCAACCTGGGTGCGGCGACCAAGTTCATGTGGCCGATTCCGGATCGCGGGCTGACCCGGCGGCTCGCGTTCATCGAAGCGCCGACGCTGGTGATCCATGGCGCGGCGGACGGGTTGGTGCCGCTGGCCTATGGCCGTCGGCTCGCCTCGCTGATCGGCAATGCCGCCTTCCTGCCGATCGCCGGCGCCGGGCACATGCCGATGCTGGAGGCGGAGGACGCGTTTGTCGACGCCGTCGCCGCCTTCCTGGGCGCCGAAGCCGCCACCCCGCGCGGGCGATTCACGGGGTGACGGGGCGGGGGGCGACGGGGCGGGGGGCGACGGGGCGGGCGCGCGCTCACGCCGTGCGGCGCACCCCGTAGAACATCGGCACGAAGGACTTGGCGAAGCCGGTCAGGTTGGAGCGGAACGCCGTCGGCAGGTAGAACAGGCCCAGCGGCACGAACGGCACCACTTCGTCGAAAGCGCGGCGCTGGAAGTCGGCGGCGATCTTCTTCTGGGTCGCCAGGTCCGGCGCGTCGAACCAGTCGGCGCGCATCTGCAGCATCTGCGCGTCCTGCGGCCTCCACCATGCCTTGGCGTCCGCCCCGTTGGTCCACAGTGGCAACGACAGCGCCGGGCTCGAAATCGACAGTCCAGTCCACCAGGTGCAGTAGCTGCTCCAGCCGCCCTTGTCCGGCAGTTCGGCGTTGTTGTTGCGCCGGGCGATCATCGTTCCCCAGTCCATGCTGGCGAATTCCACGTTCAGCCCCAGCGACTTCATCAGCGCCTCGGCCACCAGCGATTCCTGGCGGATCGAGGGAAAATCCGATGGCGACAGCAACAGGATCTTCTCGCCCTTGTAGCCGCTCTCGGCGATCATCTTCTTGGCCAGCGCGATATCGCCGTTCTTCGGTAGGCCTTCCATGCCGGCCGTGCTGGCATAGGGCGAGCGCGGCGGGAACATACCAACGCTGGTGGCACCGAGTTCCTTGGCCAGTTCGCCCAGCACTGCGTCGGCGAAGTCCTGCTGGTTGACGGCGAACACCATGGCGCGGCGCAGCTTGGGGTTGTTGAACGGCGGCTGGTGGCAGTTGAAGAACATGCTCATCAGGTTGCCGAAGACGTCGAACACATCGACCTTCACCCCCGGTGAGCGACGGAGCTGCGGCACCAGGTCCATCAGCGGCTGATCCAGCCAGTCGATCTCGCCGCGCTGCAGGGCCGCGGCCGCGGTGGCGGGGTCGGGCATGATGGTCCATTCGACGCGGTCAAAATGCGCCACCAGCCCGCCCGAATACATGTTCATCGGCTCGGCGCGCGGCACGTATTTGTCGTGCTTGGCGTAGACCACGCTGGAACCGGCGCGCCAGCCGTCGCGCACGAAGCGGTACGGGCCGCTGCCGACAACCTCGTTTATCTGGGTGAAGGCGTCGGTGCGGGCGATACGCTCGGGCATCACCGCCACGTCGCAAAGCGCGCGCGGCAATAGCGGGAACGGCTTCTTCAGCCGGAAGCGCAGCCGGTTGTCGTCCAGCGCAGTAAGCTCGTTGACCGCCGCCATCATCGTGCCGGTCAGCGGGCCGCGCTTGGCGGTGCGTTCGATCGAGGCCACTGCGTCGATGGCGCGCACCTTGTCGCCGTCGTGATAGACCAGCCCGTCGCGCAAGGTCAGCGTCCAGGTCAGGCCGCCATCGCTGAGCTCGGCGCCGGCAAGCATCTGGAGTTGCGGGGTCAAACCCTCGTCCAGGCCGAACAGCCGGTCCCACACCATGTACGAGTGCATGTAGGTGACCAGCGTGGTGGACCAGACGGGATCAAGGCTGGCCAGGTCCGCCTGTGGCACGAATTTCAGCACGCTGGCACCTTGGGCGCGAGCGATGTTGGGGCTGGAAAGTCCCACGGCGGCCGCGCCGGTGGCGGCCAGAAAGCTGCGTCGCTGCATCACAAGTCTCCCGTTCAGTGAATCTCCCAAGGCCGCATCATGGAACATTCCACGGGGATGACGCCAGACATTCCGCGTGCCGTCCTGCTGCCAGCCGGTCAGGCGCTCTTGCGCACGCCCCAGAACACCGCCGAGCCCGATCGCGCAAACCCGGTCAGGTTGCTGCGGAAGGCCGTCGCCGAGAATTGCAGACCCAGCGGGACGAACATCACCTGTTCCAGCGCGCGGCGCTGGATCTGTTCGGCGATCCCCTTCTGCGCGGCGAGATCCGGCGCGTCGAACCAGGCGTCGCGCAACTTCTCCTGGTCCGCGTCGGTCGGGCGCCACCAGGCACCGGCGGCCACGCCATTGGCGCGCAGCGGCAGGTGGGTGGCCGGGGTGTTGATCGACAACCCGGTCCAGGAGGTGGTGTAGCAGCTCCAGCCGCCCTTCTCCGTCGGCTCGCGCGAGTTGCGGCGCTGGATCATCGTGCCCCAGTCCATGCTGGCAAACTCGACGTTCAGGCCGAGCGATTTCAGCACCGAATCCGCCACCAGCGAGGACTGGCGGATCGAGGCGATGTCGGTGGGCGACATCAGCACGATCTTCTCGCCCTTGTAGCCGCTCTCGGCCACCATCCGCCTGGCCGCCGCCACGTTCGCGGTCATCAGCTCAAGCCCGGCCTCGCTGGCGAAGGGCGATTTCGGCGGGAACACGCCCACACCGACGCCGCCCAGGGTCTTGGCCTCCTCGCCCAGCACGGCGTCGACGAAATCCTGCTGCGAGACCGCGGCCAGTACCGCGCGGCGCAGCTTGACGTTGTCGAAGGGCGGCTGGTGATGGTTGAAGAACAGGCTCATCAGGTTGCCGAGCTGGTCGAACACCTCGGTCTTGACGCCTGGCGCGCGGCGCAGGATCGGCAAGTGGTCTGACAATGCCCCGTCCAGCCAGTCGATCTCGCCGCGCTGCAGGGCCGCCAGCGAGGTGGCGGGGTCGGGCATAGTGGTCCACTCGACGCGATCGAAATGCACCACCTTGCCGCCGGCCCACATGCTGATCGGCTCGCTGCGCGGCACGTATTTCTCGTTGCGGACATAGACGGCGCCGGCCCCGGCGCGCCACTCCTCGCGCACGAACCTGAACGGCCCGCTGCCGACATACTCGTTGATCTGGGTGAAGGCATCAGTCTTGGCGATGCGCTCGGGCATCACCACCACGCCGGTCAGCGCATAGGGCAGCAGCGAGAACTTCTTCTTCAGCCGGAAACGCAGCCGGTTGTCGTCGACCGCCGTGAGCTCGTCGGTATTGACCATCAGCGTCTCGACCAGCGGCGCGCGGCGCTTGGTGCGCTCGATCGAGGCCACCGCGTCGGCGGCGCGCACCCGCTCGCCATCATGGTGCATCAGCCCCTCGCGCAGGGTCAGCGTCCAGGTCAGGCCGTCATCGCTGACCTCCTCGCCGCCGACCATCTGTTTCTGTGGCAGGAAGCCCTCGTCCAGCTCATACAGCCGGTCCCACACCATCATGCTGTGCATCGCGGCCACCGTGGTGGTGGACCAGACGGGATCGGGGTTGGCCAGGTCGGCATGCGGCACGAAACGCAGGATACGGGGGTTGCCCGAACCCTGCGCCAGCGCCGGGCGGGCGAGCTGCAGGGCGGCGGCGGCGGCAAGCAGTTGGCGGCGTTTCATGGCGGGTCTCCTGTGTTTGGGCGAGTATAAGCAAGGTCTTCTTTTTCTGAAGAAAAAGAAGCAAAAAGACGTCATCCATTTGCCAGCGGCAGCCGTCGCTGGAACCGGGTCAAAAGCGGGGGGAGAATTTTTTGGTTCTTTTTTTCAAAAAAGAACGCGCTTGCTTACTCCGCCGCCCCCTTCACCTGCTCCCACCACGCGCACTCGCCCGGCGCCATGGCAAAGTTCCCCGCCACCACCTGGACCGGCGCGCGCAGCCCTTCCTCCGCCATCTTCCGCTTCAGCGCATGGGACTCGGCCCGCTGCTCGGGCGTCATGCGCAGCCGCTCATGGCCCCAGATCGACGGCCCGGCGTCGCAGACCGCGGCCTGGTGCGTCGCGGGATCAACCACCCGCCCGCCCCAGCCATATTCCACCATGAAGCCGCCCGGCGTCTTGGCATAGAAGCTGGTCATCAAATCGTTGGCGTGGCGGCCCAGCGTGGTGGCGATGCGGCCTTCCTGCTCGCCGGCGATGTCATAGCCCTGGCCGACATCGTCCAGGTTGAACAGCTCGACCATGAAGTGATGGAACTGCGGCGGTGCCTTGCTTTCCAGCATCGCGAAGCTGTGGTGCCGGCCGTTCACATGCATGAAATAGCCGCGGAACGGCGTCTCGATCCAGTCGGACACGCCGAAGCCCAGCACGTCGCGATAAAACGCCAGCCCGGCCTGGACGTCGTTCACCAGCATCACCGCATGGCCCATCCCCAGCGCCCCGGTGCGAAACCCCGACAGGGTGCGCCCGGGCCGGAACGGCTCGTCCGTCACCGCCGCGCCATGCACCAGCTCCACCCGGTTGCCGAACGGATCCATCGTGTGGACCAGCCCGCGCACATGCCGCCGGTCGCACAGCGCCGCGTCGCCGCGCGACACCCGATGCCCCGCTGCCTCCAGCCGCGCTGCCATCGCATCCATCGCCGCGCCATCGGCCACCTCCCAGCCGAAAAACGCCGGCCCGTCCTTGGCGTCGCGCGCCACCACCAGCCGCTGCTTGCGGTCATCCATGCGAAACGCCAGCTCGGCATTGCTGCGCCCAGCCAGTTGCAGGCCGAGCACCCCGGTGGCGAAGCCGGACCAGTCCTCCAGATTGCTTGCGTGCAGTCCGATATAGCCCAGCGCCTGAATGCCCATCCCCGCCTCCCCAACCTGCGCGCGCATCATCATCATGCGCCGGGGCCATTGTCGAGAATGGCGCGCACGCGTTCGCGCAGCACCGGCAGCACCTCGGTGCCGAACCAGGGATTCTTCCGCTCCCACCCCCCGGTCCGCCAGGACGGATGCGGCAGCGGCAGCCGCTCCGGCAAATGACGGCGCCAGTCCTGCACATGCGTCGTCATCGGGCCGGGACCCAACAGCCGGGCCATGGCATAGCTGCCCACCACCAGGGTCAGCGCGATCGAAGGCATCAACGGCAACAGGCGGGGATGCCAGGTCGGCGCACAGATCTTCTGCGGCGGCGCATCCCCGCCATTCGGCAACACGCCGGGGTAGCAAAGTCCCATCGGCAGGATGCCCACCCGGCTGACGTCATAGAATTCGTCCGACGCAATCCCCATCCAGCCGCGCAGCCGTTCGCCAGAGGCATCGTCCCACGGCACGCCCGACGCATGCACCTTGGTCCCCGGCGCCTGGCCGATGATCAGCAGCCGCGCGGCGGCCGACACGCGCAGCACCGGCCGCGGCCCCAGCGGCAACGTCGCCGCACAGATCGTACAGGCCCGCGCCGCCGCGGCCGCTTCTTCCAATGTCTCAGCCATCGATCCGCTGCCAGCCATGCCGCAGCTCGCGCGTCTCGGCGTCAAAGGCAAAGCGGAAGCCACCCGCCGCCGTCGCCGGCTGGTCGCGGGTGCGGCTGATCCCAACCCCCGACAGGGCGCACAGCAACAATGCGCCCACCCCGCCATGCGCCACGATGGCCACATCGCCGGCCGGTCGCGGCAAGGCCAGCACGCGATCCACCGCCGCAACCACCCGGGCCTGCGCATCCACCGCCCGCTCCCAGCCGCGGATGCTCTGCGCCGGGTGGGCAAAGAACAGGTCGGCGGTGGCCTCGAACGCCTCGCGCGGCAGAAAGCCGGTGGCGCTGCGGTCGTTCTCGCCCAGGTCGGGATGGGTTGCGAACCGCAGGCCAAGATGCCCCGCCAGGATCGCCGCCCCGTCGACCGCCTTGCGCTCGGTACTGCAATGCACGGCCGCAATGCCCGCCACCCACGGCGCCGCCAGGGCCGCACGCATCCGCGCCACCCCGCGTTCGGAGAGCGGCCAGTCGGGAACCGGCACTGCGGGGTCGATGACAACATCCGGGTGGGTGATGAAGTGCACCACCGTCATGCCAGGTCGTACTCCACTTCGGGCGTGTAGACCGAGGCCTCCTTGCCCAATTGCGAGCTGAACAAGGTGAAGTGCTCCACCTCGATCGGCCCGGCACGAAACAGGTTATGCGCCTGCACGAACCCGGCCAGCTTGTCCGGCGCGGCATTGTCCAGCCGCGCCAGCGTCACATGCGGCGCGAACCGCCGCCGCTCCGGCGCCAGCCCCGCCCGCTGCAACGCCGTCTCCACCTTGCCCGCCAGATGCTCCAGCGCCGGATTGCGCGTCACCCCCACCCACAGCGTCGTATCCCGCCCGCCCTTGGCAAAAATCCCCACCCCGGCCAGCTCCAGCGCGAACCGTTTCGCCCGCAGCGCCGCCAGCGCCGCGTCGACCTCCTCGGCGCGATACGCCGGCACCTCGCCGACAAAGCGCAGGGTGAGGTGGAAATTCTCGATCGGCACCCAGCGCGCCCCCGGCACCCCGCTGCCGCCCAGCATCGCCAGGCGCCGCCGCGCCTCCCACGGCAGTTCCAGCCCGACGAACAGTCGCACCGCTACCCCCACACCACTATCGGCGCACCCGGCCCAGCAGCTCCGCCACCAGCGGCACCATCCGCGCGGCCACGATCGCCGCCCCCTTGGCGTTCGGATGGATCCGATCGGGCTGGTTCAGGCTGGGCTCGCCGGCCACCCCCTCCAGGAAAAACGGATCAAACAGCACCCCCGGCCGACCACCCAGACGCTGGAACACCGCGCGATAGGCATCGCCATACTCCGCCCCGAGATTCGGCGGCGCCAGCATGCCGCTCAGCAGCACCGGGATGCCGCGCGCCGCCAGCGCATCCAGGATGGCGCCCAGATTGGCCTCGGTCACCCGCGGATCCACCCCGCGCAACCCGTCATTGGCCCCCAGTTCCACCAGCGCCGCATCCACCGGCTCGGCCAGAACCCAGTCCAGCCGCGCCCGCCCGCCCGCCGTGGTGTCGCCGCTGACCGCGCCATCGACCAGCGCCACCTCCAGCCCGCGCGCCTTCAAGCCCTCCAGCAGCCGTGCCTGGAACCCGTCGGGTGCCGCCAGCCCATAGCCGGCCGCCAGCGAATCGCCGAGCACCAGCAGCCGCAACGGCGCCGCTTCGGCCACCCGGCCGAAAAGCGTCGCCGAGATGAAAAGACCGCAAACCAGCGCAATCATGGCTTTGCGCCCGGCCCAACCCGGCCCATATCGTGCCGTCATGTTCACATCCTCCGCCACCGTCGAGGCCGAACTGCCGGCCACCCCCGCTCATATGAGTACTGGCAAGCCGCTGGCGCAGGTCCGGGACCTGCATTTGACGGTGCCGTCCGCCGCCGGGCCGGTCAACATCCTGCGCGGCATCGACCTGGACATCGGGCCTGGCGAGGCGGTCGGCGTGGTCGGCCCCTCCGGCTCAGGCAAAACCAGCCTGCTGATGGTGCTGGCGGGGCTGGAGGGCGCGACCTCGGGCAGCGTGATCCTGGACGGGCACGAACTCACCCGGCTGGATGAAGACGCCCTGGCCCGTCTGCGCCGCCAGGAAATCGGCATCGTGTTCCAGGCCTTCCACCTGATCGCCAGCATGACCGCGCTGGAAAACGTCGCCATCCCGCTGGAACTGGCGGGCGCCCGCGATGCCATGGCGCGCGCGGCGGAAAGCCTGACCTCGGTCGGCCTCGGCCACCGCCTGACCCACCTGCCCGGCCAGCTCTCCGGCGGCGAGCAGCAACGCGTGGCCCTCGCCCGCGCCTTCGCCCCGCGCCCGCGCCTGCTGCTGGCCGACGAACCGACCGGCAACCTGGACGGCGCCACCGGACAGACGGTGATGGACCTGCTGTTCGACCTGCGGGCGAAACACGGCACCACGCTGATGCTGATCACCCACGACCCCGCCCTGGCCGCGCGCTGCGGGCGGACCATCCGCATCGGCGACGGGAAGATCGTGGCGTGAGGACGGTCGCGGCAGGAAGCGAAGGAAGCAAGGCGGGGGCTTCGCCCCTCGACCCCACCAGGGACCCGAGGTCCCTGGACCCTCAACCTTTTAGCGCCTTCGGGAGAAGGGGGCATCGAGGCCTTGGCCAAGG
>CAXNGD010000066.1:0-9970 GCA_964201575.1 Acetobacterales bacterium
AACTCAACGCCATGGAAAACGTCTGGGACTACTTGCGCGCCAACAAACTCAGCAGTCTGGTCTGGGACAGCTACGACGCCATCGTCCAAGCATGCAAAGACGCATGGAACTTCCTCGCGGAAGACCCAATGCGGATCGCATCCATCGGAGATAGGCAGTGGGCGTGTGTCAGAAGCTAGGGCGGTTGGTATCATTCCCAAGGCGAGTGTGCATGTCCTGGGCGATGCGACGGCGGTCCGCCAACGGCCAAAAAATGGGATCCAAAGGGCCTCCGGCCCTTTGCCGGCGGAGCCTTGCTTGTTCACACGATTGCCCTGGGGCGGCGGCGCCCGTTTCGCCTTCGTCCGCTATCCGCCGGCGATGCGCGGCAGCAGGAATATCTCGGCGCCGTCCGGCAAGGGCTGGGACCAGGTGTCGCGATAGATCGTGCCGTCGATCGAGACGGCGACGCCCTGGTCGATGAAGGCTTGCGTGGCCGGGTAGCGCTCGGCCAGCTTGCGGAACAGCTCGTTGATGTCCCTGGCCGCGATCTCCACCACCGGGTGCCCCCCGGCCGCGGCGGCCAGGGCGCCCCAGAGCTGGATCTCAGCCATGCCGGACCTAGGCCATCACTCCGCGGCCTGCCTGTCCAGTGCCGCCAGGATGCGCGGCGGCGACATCGGGATGTGGTTCAGCCGCACGCCGACGGCGTTGGACACCGCGATGCCGATCGCCGCCAGCGGCGGCACGATCGAGGTCTCGCCCACGCCGCGCACGCCATAGGGGTGGTTCGGGTTGGGGATTTCCAGGATCTGCGTGTCGATCATCGGCAGGTCTGAGCAGACCGGCACCCGGTAATCGAGATAGCCGGCATTCTGCAGCCGGCCATCGGCGCCGTAGACGTATTCCTCGTTCAGCGCCCAGCCGATGCCCTGCGCCGCGCCACCCTGGTACTGGCCCTCGACATAGGTGGGGTGCACTGCCTTGCCGGCGTCCTGGATCACGGTGTAGCGCACCACCTTGGTGCCGCCGGTCTCCGGATCGACCTCGACGTCGCAGATATGGGTCGCGAAGGACACGCCGGCACCGTCGGCCACCAGCTCGCTATGCCCGGCGATCGGCCCGCCGGTCTTCGGTGCCTTGGCGGCGATCTCGGCCATGGAGAGCGGGGCCAGGTTGTTGTGCTTCTCGCCCTGGGCGCGGGCCTGGCCGTCCTCCCAGACGACCTCCTCGACCGGGATGTCCCACATCTTGGCGGCGCGCTCGCGCAGCGTCTTGATGGCGTTGCGCGCCGCGGAGATCGTCGCCATCGAGGAGGAGAAGGTGCCGCGGCTGCCGTCGGTCATGTCGTTGTAGCCGAGGCTGCTGGTGTCGCCGATGATGGCGTTGACGCGCTCATAGGGGATGCCCAGCTCCTCGGCCGCCACCAGCGAGAGCGAGGCGCGCGAGCCGCCGACATCGACCGTGCCAACGGTGAGCGAGACGGTGCCGTCCGGGGCGATGTTAAGGTCGGTGCAGGTCTGGCCGCCGAAGTTGAACCAAAAGCCGCAGGCAACGCCGCGCCCCTGGTTCTTGCCGAGCGGGGCGGCCATGTGCGCATGGGCGCGGGCGGCCTGCAGCGTCGGCCCGATGCCGATCGGCCCATAGACCGGCCCGTAGGACGACTTGGTGCCTGGCGTGGCGGCATTCTGGATGCGGAATTCCAGCGGGTCGCGGCCGAGCTGCTTGGCCAGCTCGTCGATCACGTTCTCGACCGCGAACGCCGCCATCGGCGCCGAGGGGGCGCGATAGGCCGCCACTTTCGGCCGGTTGACCAGGACTTCGTAGCCCACCGTGCGGACGTTCTTCAGGTCATAGCAGGCGAAGGCGGTCATCGCGCCGAGCAGCGCCCAGGGCCCGACATAGGGGCCGCAGGTGAAGCGCAGCTCGGCGGTGGCGGCGGTGATGGTGCCGTCCTTCTTGACGCCGATCTTGACGTCGATCGAGGTGGCGCTGGTCGGGCCGGAGGCGCGGAACACCTCCTCGCGCGACATCACCAGCTTCACCGGCCAGCCCGCCTGGCGCGACAGCGCCAGGGCGATCGGCTCGGCCCAGACATGGGTCTTGCCGCCGAAGCCGCCGCCGATTTCCGAGGAGGTGACGCGCAGCTTGGACACTTCGAGGCCGAGCAGCTCGGCGCAATGCTGGCGGAAGACGAAATGGCCCTGGGTGCAGACCCACAGCTCGGCGGTGCCGTCGGCATTCACCTTGGCCACGCAGGCATGCGGCTCGATGTAGCCCTGATGCGCCTGTTCGGTCTTGAACGTGCGTTCCAGGACGATGTCGGCCTCCTTGAAGCCGGCCTCGACGTCGCCGTGGCCGAACTGGCTGCGGCTGGCGATGTTCGAGGGGGTGGTCGGCTTGGGCTCGACACCCTTGGTGAAGCAGGTGGCGTGCAGCAGCGGCGCGGTGGACTTCATCGCCTCGTCCGCGTCGGTCACGTGCGGCAGCACCTCGTAGTTCACCCTGATCAGCGCCAGCGCCGCCTCGGCGGTCGCGTCATCGATGGCGGCCACGGCGGCGACGGCATGGCCGTCATACAACGCCTTGGTCCGCGCCATGCAGTTGTCCAGGATGTTGAACAGGTCAGCGCGGCCGTTGGTCAGGTCCGGCAGGTCGGCCGCGGTGATCACCGCCTTCACACCCTTCAGTGCCGCCGCGCGGGTGGTGTCGATCGACAGGATGCGCGCATGGGCATGCGGGCTGCGCAGGATGCGGCCGACCAGCTGGCCGGGCATGTTGAAGTCCGCGCCATAGCGCGCGCGGCCGGTCACCTTGTCGAACCCGTCCGGCCGCAGCGGACGCGTGCCCACCGACTTGAACGCCTGACCAGTGTACTTCGGATCGAACCCCATGATCTCGCTCCCTATGCTCTAGAGCGCAGAATGGGCCGGCGCGCGCCGGACGACAAGCGGTAGCTCAGCTATGCAGGGCAATCGGGTGAACGCCAAGGTAGAAAGCAAGGCTCCGCCGGCGTCGTGCGGAGCACGCAGTCGCGTGACGGGCCGAAGGCCCTTTGCCGGCGGAGCCTTGCTTGTTCACCCGATTGCCCTGCTCAGCTATGCCGTGTCCGCGAGGGCGGCGGTCATCAGCGTGGCGACGGTGTCGTGGTCGGTGATGCGGTAATTGTGGAAGCGCTCGCCGCGGCGATTCTCCACCGCGGCATCCTGCACCGCCGCCGGCGGCAGGAAATGCGGCGCCTCGCCGACCTCGCTCGGGTACGGGCCACTCTCGATGCGGCTGAGCCGTTCGGTGGGCGCGTGCACCACCCCGCCGCGGCCACTAAACAGCGCCAGCTTGTGCTGCAGCGTGCCGACATGGGCGAGGTAGCCGCGCACCGAGCGCAGCGCGCCGATCGACTCGCGCATCGACAGGCCGACCAGGTTGTCCACCACCGCATGCGGCGGCAGGGCGTCGCGGATGGAGGCGGCCTCGGCCATCTCGGCCATCAGCCGCGGCCGGTACTGGTCCGACAGCGCGGTGGCCACGCTGGAGCGCAGCACCAGCGCCGATTCGGGGAACACCCAGCCATCCAGCACGATGCCCAGCCCGGGGATACTGGCCGACAGGCTGCGATGCAGCGCCGCCACCGCCTCGGCCAGGTTGAGGCATTGGCGCCCGGCGCTGCGCACGGTGACGGCGATCAGCGGCCGCGCGTTGCGTTCGGCGGGGCGGCCGGCAACCGGGCAGGTGGCCAGGATGCGGTCGCGCAGCCGGCGCTGGAAGACGTTCGAGCCGATGCGGAACAGCCGGCGGTGGCGCACCCGCAGCAGCGGCTCGAACAGGTCCCAGCGGCTGGGGAAGCGACGCACCCTTCCCTGCAGCTCGGGGAAGATCTCCTCCACCGGGCCGAAGAACTCGGGGCCGGTGACCCACAGCTCCTCCAGCGACGGCAACAGCCCCTCATCGGCCAGGCGCTGCACGCCGGAGAGGTTCTCCAGCATCTGGTGGCCGTAATTATCCGGCATGTCGAGCAGGCCGATGCGCTCGCCGCGCTCCGGCCGCGCGCCTTCGGACAGCAGCACGCGAAAGGCGCCGATCGAGCCCATCAGCATGTCGTGCAGCGGGGCGGCCGGGGTGGAATTGGCGTCATGGGTGAGGAAGTCGTGCACCGCGAGGTCCAGCCGCGGCAGGAACAGCAGCGCCGGCTTGCCGTATGTGCCCCATAGCGACAGCCAGATCTCGCCGCCGATCGGCGAGTGGAAGGCATAGAACAGCGGCAGCAGGTCGGCCGGCATGCTGCCGCGCGAATGGCTGGTGAAGACGCCCAGCGTGGGCAGCATCGCGCCGGCCCAGGGATCCGGGCAGCGCATCTCGCCCGCCCGCAGCCCGTCGATCGACACGCCGGCGCCGTGGAACTCGCGGGCAATGAAACGGCGCACATCGCCCGGCACGCCGCGCATCAGCCGCGGCCCGCCGCCGCTGGACACGGCCCCTCCGCTGGCCGGACCGCTGGCCGGACCGCTGGCCGCGCCGGCGCCGCGCAGGGCCCAGGTCACGGCATCGGCATTGAGGCCGAACGCCGCCAGCTCGGCCGCCTGGCTGTGCAACTGTAGGAACCGCATCGTTCACCCGCACCGCCGCGGCGGGGGGGGCCCGGCGCGTGGATACAGGATACAGCGGCGGCCCGGTGCCGCGCCATGGCGGCGACGCATTATTTGCCCGAGGGCCAGAAATGCGCCGCCAGGAAGCCGATGATGCCCGCCGCCAGCGAACCCACCATGGCGGCAACCCGCAGCCCGCCGACGCCCTGGGCCATGCTGTTGGCCAGGCCGTCGATCTTGTGCTGCATCTTGGACAGGTTGGAATCGATGCGCGCGAGCGTCTCCTTCATGTGCTCGGCGGTGGTCTCGACGCGGGTCACCCGTTCGGCCAGCGCGACCAGCCCGCCGCGCGAGGTGGGCGGGCGCGCCGGGCGCGGTTCTGCGGTCATGATGTCCTCGCTATCGCTGTGTGTTGTCATCGGCTTGCCTCACCACTCGCAGACGATCACCAGTCCGGTGCCGCCAAGCCCGCCCAGCCCGCCATTCTGGCCGGTTCGCGCCGCACCGCCGCCGCCGCCGCCGCCGGTCGGGGGCTGACCGCTGGCGCCCGCGCCGCCGGCCACGGTGGTGGAGGAGCTGCCGCCGGGTCCGCCCATGCTGGCTGGCTGGCCATAGGCGAAGGCGGCCGGCGCGCTGCCGGCACCGCCCGGATTGACGCCGCCGGCATTGCTGCCGCTGGTGTTGAACAATGGCGTGGCGCCGCCGGCGAAGGTGGCGTTGGCCGCGCTGATGCCAGCGCCGGAACCGCCGCCACCGCCGGCCTCGGCGGCATAGCCCCCGGCCTGTCCGCCGCCGCCCACGGCCACGCCGCCGCCGCCGCCGCCGCCCACGCGCTCGGACCCGCCGGCCGCACCGCTGGCGCCACCAGCCGCACCGAACGTGCCGCCGGCCGCACCGGCCGTGGCGCCGCTGGCGTTGCCGCCCGGGTTGTTGTCGCCGGCGCCGCCGCCACCGCCCGCCGCCGTGGTGGAGCCGCCGGCCCCGCCGCCGCCGCCAAAGGCGCGCAGCAGCGTGCCGAAGGACGAGGTGCCGCCCTGGCCACCGGCCACGCCGTTGCCAACGCCGCGCGCGCCGGCCGCACCCATCGTGACCGCGATACTGGCGGGCAGGTCGACGGCGCGGAACAGGGCCCGCCGCTTGCCACCGCCACCACCACCGCCGCCGCCGCCGCTGACCACGGTTGCGGTTGCGGTCACGCCGCCATTGCCGCCCGCGCCGCCGCCACCCCAGACCTCGACCTGTGACGCCGAGGGGTCCTTGGTCCAGGTGCCGCTGGCGGTGAACACGCTGACCTTCGGCGAGGACAGCGCCGCCCCGTCAACGCCATGGACCGCCGCCCAGTCGGTGCCGGCGACATGCCCGCTCCCGGTGGTCAGCCGCGCCCAGCCCAGGATGGTCTGGCGGTTGGCGGTGACCGGCGCGCTGGCCGCCACGAAATGCCCGGCGACATAGGTGCCGGTGGTCGGCATCGCCGCGGCCGACACCACCGGTGCGGTCTTGATCCGGCCGTACAGCGCATCCGCGGGATCCGAGGTCTCGACCACATGCAGCCAGCCTGCCCCGCCCGGCTCCATCGTGCCGACGCCGCGGTTGCTGGCCGAGAAGCCCACGGCCACGGGATCTCCATGCAGCGTGTTGGCGGTCACCGTGTTCTTGACCGCGCCGACCTGGCGCACCGCGGTGGCGACGTTGCGAAAGGCATTGTCGGACACGGTGAAGCCGGAGTAGCCGGACAGCAGCAGCCCGACCAGCCCGGTGGCCGAGCTCCAGGTGCCGCCGGTGCTGCGGCTGGCGGCGCGGAACAGCGGGTCGCCATCGATCTCGTTGTTGCGCACCAGCACGCGGTGCGCGCCGTTCGGCGGGCCCTGGATCGCGGCCGTGCCGAAATCGACCAGGCGGTTGCCCTCGATGGTCAGCCCGTCATAGTCCATGTCGCGCGTGGTGACGGGGCTATAGGTGTTGGTGTTGAACAGAATGGCGTGCGGGCCGCTGGTCTGGATGGTGTTGCCGCTGATCCGGCTGTTGCGGAAGGACGGGTTGATCAGCATGCCCATGATGTTCAGCCGCGCCTCGCTGACCGCGCCGTTGTAGAAGCCGCTGCCATCGCCATTGTCGCCGACCCATAGCCCCTCGGCGCCATAGCCCCAGTCCGACACCGCCGAGACCGCCGGCAAGGTGCGCACCAGGTAGTTGTCGGAGATCTCGTTCCAGAAGCCGGCCGGGGCGGCGACGGCGGGATTGGTGCTGTCGCCGGCATAGAAGGTGCCGCTGCCGGTGCCGTAGAGCGAGGTCACTGCCCCGGTGCCGACGGCCGGCTCACCCGGGGCGGCAGCACCGCCGCCGGCATTGCGCGCGCCGCCCTCGATCCAGATGTAGAACTGCACCGCGGTGCGCGAATTCGGCTCCGGGCGCTGGAACACGTCGGCGACGATGTTGTTGGTGATGCGCAGGGCGAATTGCGGCGTCTGGCCCTGGGGGTCGACCACGGCCGGGGCGAGCACGCGGATGCCGGTGCCCATGATGCGGCGCATCACGTTGCCGGTGATCAGCACCGATTTGCAACCCAAGGCAGCGATGCCCTGGCTTTCGGTGATGGTGTTGTTGGCGATCACCACGCCGGAGCGCAGCGGCGCGGCGCCGAAAGAATCGGCATGGGCGGAGATGGCGTCGTCATTGGCGCCGACGATCGGGTTGACGATGAAGCGCGCGGTGAAGGCATGGCGGTTGCCTCGCACCAGCACGCTGTCGGTCTCCGCGCGCAAGCACTGGGCCACGCCGCGTCCGGTGAAGTCGTTGTCCGCGACAACGCAATTGCGCGGCCCATCACGCAGCCACACACCCTCGCCGGTGCCGGACATGGCGATGCGGTTGGAGGTGATCGCCAGATTCGAGCAGGCGATGCCGAAATTCTGGCCGAGCGCGTCGGTCTCAACATTGGTGGCGCAGATGCCGAAGATGGTGAACTCGGCGAGCTGGTTGGCTGCCACGCGCAGATTGGTGCTGCCGCCGCAATTGATGCCGTAGCCATGGCCGAGGATGGCGTTCTGACTGATGTCGCTGTCGATGGCGCCGCCGCAATCAATGCCGTACAGCGCCGTGCCGGTGATGGTGTTCGCCGCGACCCGGCTGGATGCCACATTGGCCAGGATGCCGGCGCCGCTATTGCCCATGGTGCCGTTGTCCGACAACAGATTGCCCTGGATCAGCAAGGCGCGGCCGGCGGCGGCGATGCCATAGATCGTGTTGTCGTGACAGATATTGCCCGCCACCACGATGCCGACCGCGTCCGGGAAGGCATTGCCCCAGACCGGCGGATCGGTGTTGGGGACATTGAAGTTGTCGACCGCGATGCCGCGCTGGTTGGCCCAGGCGCGGTTGCCGGTGACCTGGGCCAGGCGCACGCGCTGGACCTGGGCAGCATCGTTGAAGTCGATGTTGAAGCCGTATTTCGCATTGTCATGCGCGCGGCAATTGCTGACCTGCACGCCGGCGCAGGCTTGGACCCACAGCCCGTGCGCGGCATTGCCGGCGAAGCGGCAGTCGCGGATGACATGGCGGGTCTGCTCGGGGTCGGAGGCCAGCAGCACCAGGCCGCTGCCGAGCACCGCGCCGCTGGCGTTGAGAAACTCGCAGCGATGCAGGTCCGAGCTGGTGCAGGCGGCGGTCAGCAGAACGCCCCAGCTATCCATCGACACGGCGGCGCGGTTGGCATCGAAGGTGACGCCGTCGGCGCGAAAGCCCGGGGCCTGGACCGAGATCCAGGCGCCGTTGCCGGTCTGGCTGCCGCGCTTGAGCACCGACAGGCCGGGCGTGCCCAGCAGCACGGTGTTCGGCTGGGTGATGGTCCATTGCCCGTCGATGCGATAGGTGCGCGGGCCCAGCCGCACCGGCCGACCCGAGCCGATGGCCGCGGCAAAGGCGCCGGTGTCATCGGTGATGCCGTCACCCACCGCGCCGAAGCTCTCCGGCCCCACGGCATCGGCAAGCAGGGCAGCCAGGCTGCGCGCCGCGGTGGTGCCGGCGGCGGTGGCCAGGCCGGCGGACAGGTTGGTCGCCCCGGTCAGGGTGCCGACCGGCAGGGCCGACAGCACGCTGCCGGACAGCGCAAGTCCGGTGCCCACAGCAATCGGCTGCGGCGCGCCCAGCCCATCGCTGCGGCCCAGCAGGCCGGCGGGCAGGGTGATCTCCTCCTGCATCCCGGCCAGCAACTGCGCTCGGCTGATGCGCCGCAGCACCCCGCCCTGGCTGGCGGGAATGGCATCGGTATCGGCCGCCGCCAGGGCGGGATCGAGTTCGTCGATCGTCGGCATCGCTCAGCCTCCAATCAGGATCGGGTTGCCGTCTTCGTCGGTGATCACCGCACCGCCGCCAGCCTGCAGCGCGCCCGCGGGAGGCTGCTGTGCGGCCAGTGCCAGCACCGGCAGCGCCACTGCCCGGCCGAGCACGCGCCCGGAGGTGGTGGTCACAGTGATCTGCAGGCGATAAGTGGTCCCCGCCTGCCCGCCGGACAGCCAGACGACCGCGATACGCCCGTCGGCGGCGATGTCGCCCACCGCCAGATGGGCGCTGCCGGCCGGGCTGGAGACCACGCTGACATCGGCGATGCCGTCGCTCTCATGGCCCGCCAGGGCGGCGGTGATGTCGAACTCATAGTCCAGCACGTCGGCCGGACCCTTGGCCGGCCAGGACAGCAGGGGCGGGTTGGTCTGGCTGGTGCCGCGCGGCACCGGCGCGAAGCCGTCCAGCACCACGCGCCGCGCGGTGCTGGGGCGCCAAACCCGGGTGATGGTTTCGGACATCGCTGGCCCTCCCTCAGTATTCGACGATGACAAGGCCGGCGGCACCGACGGCGCCGGCGAAGTTGCCGCCGCCCCCTGCCCCGCCGCCGCCGGGCGATACGCCTGCGCTGGGCAGGCCGGAGGAAGCCCCGCCGGCGCCGCCGCCAGCCGCCGCCGCTCCGCCATGCCCGCCATAGCCGGAGGCGCCGGCATTGTGGCCGGCATTTCCCGCCGAGCCGGTCATGTTGACCGTCCCGCCGCTGCCGCTGCCGCCGGGACCGGAATTGCCCTGGCCACCGGACAGCGAGCCCTGGCCGCCAGTGCCGCCGACCGCCGAAAGGAAGGCGCCGAAGCTGCTCGCCCCGCCATTGCCGCCGGAGTTGCCGCCCGAGCTGCCGGAATTGTTCGGCCTGGCCGCACCCCCGCCGCCCACCGTGACCGCGATCACCTGGCCGGGACCGACGGCAGAGACGCCCTCGGCATAGCCGCCGCCGCCGCCGCCGCCGCCGCCACCGATCGTGGTGTTGCCGCCGCCGCCGCCGCCGCCGCCGCTCGCGCGCACCCGCAGCCGCGTCACTCCCTGCGGCACCACGAAGGTGCCCTTGACGGTGAAGGCCTGCATGGTGGAAA
>CAXNGD010000067.1:0-9849 GCA_964201575.1 Acetobacterales bacterium
GGCCGCCAGCCTCAACGACCGCCCCAGGAAAACGCTCGACTACGCCACTCCAGGCGAGCAATTTGCCAGCCTTCTCGCTGCCGCAGCCGCGGCAGGAAACACGCCCCCCGGCGACGTTCGCTCCCAAACTTGAATCCGCCAAGCAAAAACTTTTATCCATAAAGGGGGCGGAGATCATCTTGCGTTTTGTAGCGCAGCATCAGACGATTGGGGTATGTCGGGATTCGCTCCACGGGTGACGGCGGTGCTGGGCCCCACCAATACGGGAAAGACGCACCTCGCGATCGAACGGATGCTGGCGCATGCATCCGGCATTATCGGTTTCCCGCTGCGGCTGCTGGCGCGCGAGAACTATGACCGGATGGTCGCGCGCAAGGGTGCCAGGTATGTGGCGCTGATCACCGGGGAGGAGAAGATCGTGCCGCCGGAGGCGCGGTGGTTCTCGTGCACGGTGGAGGCGATGCCGCTGGACCGGCGGGTGGAATTCCTGGCGGTGGACGAGATCCAGCTTTGTGCCGATCCCGACCGCGGGCATGTGTTCACCGACCGGCTGCTGCATGCGCGCGGGCTGGTGGAGACGATGCTGCTGGGGGCGGAGACGGTGGGGCCGCTGTTGCGGCGGCTGGTGCCGGGGATTGAGGTGCAGACGCGGCCGCGGCTGTCGCAGCTCACGCATGTGGGGCCGGCGAAGCTGACCAAGTTGCCGCCGCGCAGTGCGGTGGTGGCGTTCAGTGCGGCCGAGGTTTACGCGATTGCCGAGGCGATAAGGCGGCGGCGGGGTGGCTGTGCGGTGGTGATGGGGCGGTTGAGCCCGCGGACGCGCAATGCGCAGGTGGCGCTGTATCAGAACAAGGAGGTGGATTTCCTGGTGGCGACGGATGCCATCGGGATGGGGCTGAACATGGATGTGAACCATGTGGCGTTTGCGCGGTTGTCCAAGTTCGATGGGCATCGGCCGCGCGGGTTGATGCCGGCCGAGGTGGCGCAGATTGCCGGGCGGGCCGGGCGGGGGATGCGCGACGGGACGTTTGGCAGCACGGCGGAGTGCGTGCCGCTGGATGACGAGTTGGTGCGGGCGGTGGAGGGGCATCGTTTCGAGAAGCTGGAGCAGCTTTGCTGGCGCAACAGCGATCTGGATTTCTCCCATGTCGATGCCTTGCTGGCGGGGTTGCAGATGGCGCCGCTGGCGCCGGTGCTGGTGCGCGGCAACGAGGCGTCCGACCTGGAGACGTTGGTGGCGTTGTCGCGGGAGGCGGAAATCCGCAATCTGGCGCGCGGGCGGGCGCGGGTGCGGATGCTGTGGGAGGCGTGCCAGATCCCGGATTTCCGCAAGATCGCCGATGACAGCCACGCCAGGCTGTGCGCGCGGATCTTTGCCCATGTGGTCAAGGACGGGGCGATCCCGACCGACTGGATCGCCGGGCAGATTGCCGCGCTGACGCGGGCGGATGGCGATATCGATACGTTGATGCAGCGGCTGTCGGGCGTGCGGGTGTGGTCCTATATCGCGGCGCGCGGCGACTGGCTGCGCGATGCGGCGCATTGGCAGGGGCTGGCGCGGGCCGCCGAGGATCTGCTGTCCGATGCGCTGCACGAGAAGTTGATCGCGCGGTTTGTCGACCGGCGGGCGGCGATGCTGTTGCGGCGGCTGGAGCCCGGGGCGAGCGAGGCGCTGTTGTCGGCGGTGACGCGGCGCGGCGAGGTGATCGTCGAGGGCCATCCGGTGGGGCATATCGAGGGGTTCAACTTTGTGCCGGACCCGATGACCGAGGGCGAGGAGCGCAAGCTGGTGCTGCGGGCGGCGCGGCGGGCGTTGACGGACGAGATCCCGCGGCGGGTGGCGCGGCTGGAGGCGGCCGAGGATGACGCGTTTGTCCTCGTGCTGGCGCCGCAGCCGGCGGTGACCTGGGACGGGCATGCGATTGCGGCCTTGCGGGCCGGTGCCGGGCAGCTGCGGCCATTGGTGGAGGTGCGTGACAGCCCGCTGATTGACGGGGCGCAGCGCGAGCGCATCCGAGTGCGGGTGCAGCGCTTCCTGGACCAGTATCTGCGCAGCGCCTTGCCGGGGCTGTTCGCCGCGGCGGAGGCGGCGCGGGTTGCGCCGGTGCTGCGCGGGGCGCTGCATCGTGTGGCCGATGGGCTCGGGGTGACGCCGGCGCTGGAGGCGGATGGCGACCTGTCGCCGGAGCAGCGCCGCGGGCTCAAGGCGCTGGGGGTGCGGGTGGGGCGGCATGCGCTGTACATGCCGGCGATGCTCAAGCCGGGGCCGGCGGCGCTGCGGGCGGTGCTGTGGGCGGTGCAGGCCGGGATGGCGGCACCGGCGTTGCCTGCGCCTGGGCTGGTGACGCTGTCGGGCCATGTGGGCGGGGTGGCGGGCTGGCCGGAGGGGTTTGCCGCGGCGATGGGCTGGGGTGCCGCCGGGCCGGTGCGGGTGCGGCTGGACATCGCCGAGCGGGTGGGGGCGGAACTCGCCTGGGTGGCGCGCAGCCGGCCGGCGCCGGTGCCGGCGGATTTGTGTTCGCGGCTGTCGGTGCGTGCCGAGCTGGTGCCGGCGGTGTTGCGCGGTCTGGGTCTGCGGGTGCAGCCGGCGGCGGTGCTGGCGCCCGGGCAGTTCGGGCCGCCGGCGCCGGCGATGATGGCGCCGATCCGGCGCCGGCGCGGGGAGGCGGGTGCGGGTGTGGGCGAGGGGGTTGTCAGTGGGCCGTTTGCGGCGCTGGCGCAGCTGCGGCGGGATCGCCCATGAGAGGGTGGGCATGAGCCGGGACGCATGAGTGGGGGCGAGGATGTCGGCTGGCAGCGGCTGGACAAGTGGCTGTGGTGCGCGCGGGTGATGCGCCAGCGGTCGGATTGCGCGGCGCTGGTGGCGCAGGGCGGGGTGCGGATCAACCGCATGCCGACCGACAAGCCGCATGCCAGGCTGCGGGTGGGCGATGTGATCACCTTGCCGGTGCGCGCGACGGTGCGGGTGATCGAGGTGCTGGCGCTCGCCGAGCGGCGCGGGTCGGCGCCGGTGGCGGCCGGGTTGTACCGCGAGATTCCGCCACCCCAGGACGACCCTTGCGGGGGCGCCGAAACGGCGTCATATCCCCAGGCCTGATGTGACCGCTGAGCGATACGACACTTCAACTGGGAGCTGCCTAATGACCTATGTGGTCACCGAAAGCTGCATCAAGTGCAAGTTCATGGACTGCGTGGAGGTGTGTCCGGTGGACTGCTTCTATGTCGGCGAGAACATGCTGGTGATCCACCCAGACGAGTGCATCGATTGCGGCGTGTGCGAGCCGGAATGCCCGGCGGATGCGATTGTGCCGGACAGCGATGACAAGGCCTCGGCCTGGCTGGAGCAGAACCGCACCTATGCCGCGCTGTGGCCGAATATCACCCGCAAGGGCGAGCCGCCGGCCGATGCCGAGGACTGGAAGGACAAGCCGGGCAAGGCGGAGCTGTTCTCGCCCGAGCCGGGCTGATCCCCACGGGGCTGATCCCCACGGGGCTGATCTCGGGGAGTCCGGCTTCGGCGAGCGCGGTCCTCACCCCACCCCGAAGGGATCGTCGATCGACGGCGAGGGCGGCGTAAACCAGGCCGGCCCTGTCTGCGTCATGTGGATATGGTCCTCCAGCCGAACCCCGAATTCGCCGTAGATGCAGATCATCGGCTCAACCGAAAAACACATCCCCGGCGCCAACAGCGTCGCATCCCCGCGCACGATGTATGGTCGTTCCTGCACATCCAGCCCAATCCCATGTCCCGTCCGATGCGGCAGCCCCGGCAGCGCATAGTCCCGCCCAAACCCCGCCGCCTCGATCACATCCCGCGCCGCCCGATCCACTGACTCGCACGCAACCCCCAGCCGCGCCGCGGCAAATGCCGCCTCGCCCGCCCGCTTCTCCAAATCCCAAACCTCACGCTGCCGCGCACTCGGCGCTCCGAACACATAGGTCCGCGTCAGATCCGACTGATAGCCATGCAGCGGCGCCCCAATATCGATCAGCACCGTATCCCCCGCCTGCAAAACCTGCGTATGCGGCACCCCATGCGGATATGCCGTCGCCTCGCCAAACAGCACGATGCAGAAACTGGCAGGGATGTCGAACCCCAGCGCCGTATGCGCCCGCCCAATGAACGCCTCCACCTCCGTCGTCGAAATCCCCTCCCGCAGGATCCGCGCCGCGGCGCGCTGCACCTCCAGCGTCAAGCCCATCGCATGCTTGATCAGTGCAATCTCCGCGGCCGATTTGCGCATCCGGCACGCCGCAATCAGCCCCGCCGCATTGACGAAATCAAACGCATTCCCCGCCCGCCGCAACCCGTCAAAGGTGAAGAACGGCGTTGCCGGATCAATCGCAACCGCGCCGTGCGAAACCCCGAACCCCCGCACCGTCTCCACCACCAGCGCGCAGGGATCCTCATGCTCGTGCCAGCAGGCAATCCGTCCCGGCAGCGAAATCATCGTCTGCAGCTTCTCCGCCTCGAACGCCGGCGTCACATAGGCAATCTCGCCCTCGGCGGGGATCACCACCCCATGCAGCCGCTCGCTGCCATGCAGCCGCACGCCGGTGAAGTAGAACGTCGAGCTCGATGCATCGAGATACAGCGCCGCCACGCCCTCGGCCCGCATCCCCGCCTGCAACCGCGCAATCCACCCCCGCCGCTCCGCATCGCCGATCGGCGGGACCACGTCGCGCTGCGACGCAAACCGCGCCAGCTCCACCTCCGCCGAGGAACCGCCGACGCCGCGCGTCATGCTCCCACCGCCGCCGGAAAACGATCATATTTGCCCCGCTCTCGCGTCATGCCTCACCGCTCCTGTCCATCAACGCCAGGATCATAGGAGCCCGTCGCCAGGAAAGGCACAAGCAAGGCTCTGCCGGCGTCGTGCCCGTCACGCGAAGGCGTACTGCGCACGACGCTGGCGGCGCCCTACTTGCCTTTCCCTCTCGGCAAGGTCAGCCCAATCCCCGCCAGGATCAACAGCGTCGCCCCCACCAGCGTGACACTCAGCGGCTCTCGCAACCACAGCACGCTCCCGACCGCCGCAATCACCGGCACCGAGAGTTGCAGGCTCGCCGCTGCAATGCCCGACAGCCGCGGCAGCACCGAGTACCAAACCACATACCCCAACGCCGACGTCACCGTGCCCGAGATCACCGCCAGGAGAATCTGCCTCGGGCTGCCCCATGACCCCGCCAGCATCAACAGCAACACCGCCAACGGCACCGTGCCAATGAAGTTGCGCGCCGTCCGCGCCACCGGCTCGCCGAGGTCCCGCCCCACCGTGCTGTAGACGCCCCCGGCGACCCCCGCCGCCACCATCAGCAAAAACCCGCCCAGCGGCGGCGGCGCCAACCCCGGCGCCAGCATCCACCCCAATCCGCCGAGCGCCATCGCCAGCCCGCCAAGCTGCACCCCGGTAAATCGCGCCCCACGCAGCATCCCGCCGGCCACCATGGTGAACTGCACACTGGCAAACAGCACCAGCGCCCCGGTCGCCGCCCCCAAACTGAGATAGGCGCGCGAAAACGCCGCCGCATACGCGAACAACGCCAGGACCGTCGGCACGTCCCGCAGCGCGGGAATCACCCCAATGCCGGGGACCAGCCCAATTGCCGCCAGCATCGCCGCCCCGGACACCAGGCGGATCGCCGCAAACGCATCAGCGTTCGCGCTGCCATCCGCCAACGCCGCCCGCGTCAACAGCGAGTTGCCGGCAAAGGCGAACAGCGCCACTCCTACTGCAACGAAAAATCGCACGCCACTGGCCCTTCGCGTGTCATCCCGCCGCGATCAACGCCACGCTGGATGCCACACCCGCCAGGCTGCGGCCAGCGCGCGCCGCGCCCTGTCAAACGGCGCACCGGTTCCAATTCTACCGGTTTTGCCGGAGAATTTCGGCAAGCGCGAAACGATCGCCCCAACCCGAGGCCTGCACCGACGCGATCACCGTCGTCGCCCCATGCGCCGCGGCATGCTTTTGTCCGTTGATGCGCGGTCGGGCATGGTGGTGGCTAGGCTCTTGAGCAGGCCACCTTTTTTGTGAACAAAACGAAGCGAAAAAAATTCATCCTTCAGGGAGGGCACGCGGTGATGAGAAATATTCTAAAGCGTGCCGCCGCACAGGCGGACTCTGCCCGCGGCTTCGCGGCGTGCCTGGCGGCGACCGGCTGAACGGCGCAGCACTGCTCATGCGCGCCCGGGTTCCAGCCGCAGCGTCCGCGATGCCATGGCGTCCAGCAGGGCGTCGTCATGGCTCACCAGCAGCACCGCCAGCCCGTCGCGATCCGCGAGGTCGCGCAGCAGCCGGCACAGTTCCGCCTGCGTCACCGCGTCCAGCCGCGAGGTTGGCTTGTCGGCGATCAGTGCCGCCGGCCGCAGCAGCAGCGCGCGGGCCAGCGCCAGGCGTTGCGCCTCGCCGCCGCTGATCTCGCCCACCCGCCGGTCCAGCACGTCGGCGCGCACGCCCAGCCGGTCCAGCAGCGCCGGCAGCCGCGCCAGCGGTGCCTCGGTGACGGCGGCGAGATCGGCAAAGACGCGGCCCAGCCGGCGATGCGGCGGAAATGCCGCGCCGGGATCCTGGAACAGCTTCTGCACCGCGCGCTGGATCGCGCGGCGCCGCGACGACGCACCGGCGATGTCCTCGCCGCGCCACAGCACCTGACCCGCCAGCGGCCGCCGCAGCCCCAGCAGCAGGTCGCACAGCGTCGACTTGCCCACCCCGCTCGGCCCCGCCAGCCCGATGATCTCGCCTTCGCGCAGCACGAGCCCGAGCTTGTCGAAGAGCCTCTCGCGCGGGCGCCAGCCGAAGCCCAGCCCGCGCGCCTCGATGAGCGCGGCCCCGTCCGCCGGTGCCGCGCGGCGCGGCCAGTGTGCCGGCTGTGCCGCCACCAGCCGGCGTGTCCAGGGATGCGTCGGGGCACCCAGCACCTGCGCCGCCGGCCCCTCCTCCACCAGCACCCCGTCATGCAGCACCAGTACCCGCGCGCCGAGCAGCGCCGGCAGCACCAGGTCATGGGTCACGATCAACAGCGCCCGCCCGGCGGCCATCATCGCGCGCAGGGCGGCGGCAACCTCCGCGCGCCGCGCCTGGTCCTGCCCCTTGGTCGGCTCATCGGCCACCAGCACCGGCGCCGGGCATTCGGCGGCGATCGCCAGCAGCCCGCGCTGGGCCATGCCGCCGGACAACGCTGCCGGAATTCGCCGCGCCGCCGCGCCGTCCAGGCCGAAGCCCGCCAGCCGGCCCAGCGCCCGCGCCACCCGCCCATGGCCTGACGTCCCTTTGGGCACCCCATCGGGCACCGCATCGGCCACCTGGCCGAGCAGCCGCATCGTCGGGTCCAGCGCCTCGGCCGGCTCCTGCGGCAACAGGAAGATCGCGTGCCCCCAGGCCTCGGCCAGTGCCGCCGGCCGCGCCAGGTCGCGCCAGCCGCCATCGCCCAGCGCCATCCGCCCGCTGCCCGCCAGCCCCGGCGGCAACAGCCCCAGCAGCGCCTGGGCGATCAGGCTCTTGCCCGCCCCGGTCTCGCCGACCAGGCAGACCGCCTCGCCGCGCCCGACCGACAATGCCACTTCGCGCACGATCGGACCGTGCGGCCCCTGCACCGCCAGGGCCTGCACGGCCAAAGCAGGCATTGGCAAGGCAGGTGCCGGAAAGACATCGGCCGCCAGCGCCGCGCTCATCGCGCCGACTCCGCCAGCAGCGTGAGCCCCAGCACGCTCGCCACCAGCACCGAGGCCGGCGCCAGCACTGCCCATGGCGCCTCGGACAGATACGGCACCGAGTCCGCGATCATCATTCCCCATTCCGGCGTTGGCGGATGGATGCCGATGCCCAGGAACCCCAGGGCCGCGATGCTCAGCACCGCCTGCGACACCGACAGCGCCGCCTGCGTCGCCAGGTGCGGCAACACCAGCGGCAGCACGTCGCGCGCCAACAGGCCCGGCACCGGAATGCCCGCCAGCCGCGCCGCCTGCACGAACGGCTTTGCCACCACCCCCGCCGCCAGCGCCCGGCTCATCCGCACCGCCACCGGCAATTGCGCCACCGCCACCCCGGCCACCAGCGCCACCATCCCGCCGCCCAGCACCCCGGCCACGATCAGCGTCAGCAACAGCCCGGGCATCGCCATCAGCGTATCCGCCCCGCGCAACGCCACCGCCTCGGCCCAGCCGCCGCGCCACGCCGCCGCCACCCCCAGCAGCGTGCCGCCGCCCCAGGCGATCGCCACGCACAGCAGCGCCAGCCCCGCCGAGACCCGCGTGGCATGGCCCAGCCGCGCCAGCACGCTGCGGCCGAGCTCGTCGCTGCCCAACAGCCAAGCTGTTCCCGGCGGGCTCAGCGCGCCCATCAGGTCCTGGTGCAACGGATCCGGCGTCAGCCCCGGCACCACCAGCCCGAGCACCAGCGCCGGCGCCAACAGCAGCAGCGGCGCCCACCTCATGACGTCACCTTCACGCGGGCCGCACCCGCAGCCGCCGCCGCGGATCGATCGCCGCACAGGCAGCATCCAGCAACAGCCCGATCACCCTGTAGATGAGCCCGAACAGCAACGCCGCCGCCTGCACCGTCGGGATGTCGCGCGCCACCAGGGCGCGCACCAGCAGGTCGCCCAGCCCGGGCAGGTTGAACAGCGTCTCGATCACCGCGAAGCCCTCGATCACCGCGGCGAAGCGCAACCCGGTCAGCATCACCACGGGGATCGCCGCGTTGCGCGCGCCATGGCGCCAGCCCGCCCGCGCCGGCGACAATCCCTTGAGCCGGCCGAAGGTGACCGCGAACGACCCCCACGCCTCCACCACCGCCTGGCGCGTCACCCGCGCCAGCGGTGCCGCGAAGCCGAGCGCCAGGGTCAGCACCGGCAGCGCCCAGTGCCACGCCGAACCGCTGCCGGCCGCCGGCAGCACGCCCAGCCGGATGGCGAACAGCATCACCAGCAGCAGCCCGAGCAGGAAGGCGGGCACCGCGCTCAGCACCGCCGCCGCCACCGCCACGACAGCGTCGGCCACCCCGCCCGGCCGCAGCCCCGCCCACAGCCCGAGCGGCAGGCCGATCGCCAGCCCGAGCAGCACCGACAATGCGCCTGCGATCAGCGTGACCCGCAGCCGCGGCGCCAGCTCGTCGATCACTGGCTTGCGGCTGACCAGCGAGTGGCCGAGATCGAGCCGCGCCAGGCCCCCGGCCCAGTCGAGGAACTGCATCGCCAGGGAGCGGTCGGAGCCGCCATCGCGCCGGGCCTGGTCGATGCCGCCATCGCTGGCGCGCTCGCCGTGCCGGGCCACGGCCAGCTGCACCGCCTTGTCGCCCGGCAGGGCCTGCATCGCCGCGAAGCACAGCAGCACCACCGCCAGCAGCATCGCGGCCAGTTGCGCCAGCCGTCCGGCAATCGCGCCGATCAGTTGGCCCATGCCATCCGTTCGATCAGGTAGCGCTGCTCATAGGGATCGATCGGCAGCGGCTGCTTCACCCGGTTGGACACCGCCGCGGTATGCTCGAACCACGACACCGGGATCACCGGCAGCTCGGCATGCAGGATCTCGCTGATGCGGCGGCGCAGCGCGGCACGGCGGCCGTCATCGAAGCTGGCGATGTATTCCGGCACCAGCGCGCGGATCTCCGCGTTGATCCAGCCGGACTGGGCCCAGATCGTCTTGTCGCGGGTGAAATCGGGCAGGATGGAGCCGATCGGGTCCGGCACGTTGACATAGGGGCACCTCTAAAAATTCGCCTGGCCCCCAGCCTCAATCTCCGATTCAAAAGGGCAACCACCCCGCCCGATTGGATTCCCGATGACCCAGCCCGGCTTCTTCGATCTTTCCCATCGTTACGAAACCCTCGACGCCAAACCCGACCCGTT
>CAXNGD010000068.1:0-9742 GCA_964201575.1 Acetobacterales bacterium
GGGCAATCGGGTGAACAAGCAAGGCTCCGCCGGCAAAGGGCCGGAGGCCCTTTGGATCCCATTTTTTGGCCGCTGGCAGTCCGCCGACGCATCGCCGCGGACATGCACACCTGCCTCGGGGATGAGTCGGGACCAAAAAACGGGGATCAAAGGGCCCCCGGCCCTTTGCCGGCGGAGCCTTGCTCTTTACCTGGGCGTTCATCCGATTGCCCTGCGTCTGCCCACCGGGTGCTTGCCCTGATCCGGGCCGGCACCTAGAATTGAGATTAAACACTATCGTTCCAGGAGACCTCCATGTCCCGTCTCGGCTTCGGCGCCTTTCTTGCCCCGCACCATCCGGTGATCGAGCATCCGATGCTGCAATTCCAGCGCGATATCGCGCTGGTCGAGCAACTGGACAAGCTAGGCTATGACGAGTTCTGGTGCGGCGAGCATCATTCCTCGGGTTGGGAGATGATTGCCTCGCCCGAGATGTTCCTGGCGGCGGCGGCGCAGCGGACCGGGCGGATCAAGCTGGGGACGGGGGTGGTGTCGTTGCCGTACCATCATCCGTTCAACGTGGCGCAGCGCATGGTGCAGCTGGATTGGATGTGCGGCGGGCGGGCGATCTTCGGCTCCGGCCCCGGGGCGCTGGCGTCGGATGCGCATGTGCTGGGCATTGACCCGATGACGCAGCGGCCGCGCCAGGACGAGGCGATCGGCATCATCAAGCGGCTGATGAAGGGCGAGCGGGTCACCTACAAGGGCGAGTGGTTCGAGCTGAACGACGCGGCACTCCAGCTTCTGCCGATGCAGGAGGACATGGAGTTCGTGGTCGCCTCGCAGATTTCGCCGTCCGGGATGACGCTGGCGGGCAAGTATGGCGCCGGGGTGATTTCGATCGGCTCGCTGTCCAGCCAGGGGCTGACGGCGCTGCCGACGCAATGGGGATTTGCCGAGGATGCGGCGAAGAAGCATGGCCAGACGGTGGACCGCAAGAACTGGCGGGTGCTGCTGAGCTGGCACATCGCTGAGACGCGCGAGGAGGCGCGGCGCCAGGCGGGGCCGGGGCTGATGCGTCACCATAACGAGTATATCCACGGGACGTTGCAGCATCCGGGCACCAAGCCGCCGTACAGCGATCCCGACCAGGCCGTGGACACCACCGCCTTTGGGCCGAATGCGGCGGCAACGATCGGCACGCCGGACGATCTGGTGGCCAAGATCAAAAGCGTGCTGGCGGCCAGTGCCGGGTTCGGCACGGTGATAGGCTTCGTGCATGACTGGGCGAGCCCGGAGAACACCGCGCGGTCGTGGGATATGGTGGCGCGCTATGTGGTGCCGGAAATCAACGGGTATCTGACCGAATTGCGCAAGTCGCGCGATTTCGTGGCCAATAATCGCGAATACTTCGAGCGGTCGAAAGAGGCGATCCTGGTCAATATCCAGCAGAACGAGGCGGCAGCGGAGGCACTTAAGTTCACCAACTCGCCGCGCATTGCCGCCTCGGCGTCCAATGTGCCGGATTTCGACAAGGCCAAGGGGCGCGCGGCCGAGTGATGCGTTTGGGTGGGTAGGGCCGGCCGCGTCGCTGGGTCGGTTGGGGGGCGGGTGATCGTCCGCATCTTGTGGCTGATATTGGCAGTGCTGCTGATATTGGCAGTGCTGGTGTTCGCTGTGCCACTGCGCGCGCAGCAGGTCTGGCAGGGGTTTCGCGATGCGGTGACGCCGCCACCTGCGGCCCAGCCGATGCCGAACATCATCCGGCCGGGGCCGCCCGCTGCGGCGCCAACGCCACCCGCCGCCGCGCCAGCGCCGCCCCCAGTTGCGCGGTCGCCGTTAAGCGGCAGTCGCCTGGAGGGTCGTGTCACGCATGTGCGCGACGGTGACACGATCGAGGTGGAGCGAACCCCGATCCGGTTCGAGAACATCGATTGCGCCGAGAAGGGCACGCGCAAGGGCGACCGCGCCACCGAGGCGATGCGCCGGCTTGCCGCCGGGCAGCACGTCAGATGCCAGTTTGCCGGACGGCGCAGCTATGACCGCGAGATTGGCACCTGTTCGCTGCTGGATGGGCGGGATCTCGGGATGACGATGGTGGAGCGGAGGTTGTGCGAGGTCCGGCGGTGACGCCCTTTCGGGGAGCGACTGGCGATGGATGCACTATTCCCACTCGATGGTGCCCGGCGGCTTGCTGGTGATGTCGTAGGTCACCCGGTTGACGCCGCGGACCTCGTTGACGATGCGGTTGGCCACGCGGCCAAGGAAGGCCATGTCGAAGGGGTAGAATTCGGCGGTCATCCCATCGGTGCTGGTGACCGCCCGCAACGCGCAGGCCATGTCGTAGGTCCGGCCATCGCCCATCACGCCGACGGTGCGCACCGGGAGCAGGACGGCGAAGGCCTGCCAGATCGCGTCGTAGAGGCCGGCGTTGCGGATTTCCTCGAGGTAGATGGTGTCGACACGGCGCAGCAGATCGGCCTTCTCGCGCGTCACCGCGCCGGGGATGCGGATCGCCAGGCCCGGGCCGGGGAAGGGGTGGCGGCCGACGATGACCTCGGGGATGTCCAGCTCGCGGCCGAGGACGCGGACCTCATCCTTGAACAGCTCGCGCAGCGGTTCCACCAGCTTCAGTTTCATGCGTTCCGGCAGGCCGCCGACATTGTGGTGCGACTTGATGGTGACGCTGGGGCCGCCGGTGAAGCTCACGCTCTCGATCACGTCGGGGTAGAGCGTACCCTGGGCAAGGAAATCGGCGCCGCCGATCTTCGCCGCCTCCTCCTCGAACACCTCGATGAACAGGCGGCCGATGGTCTTGCGCTTGACCTCGGGGTCGGTGACGCCGTCCAGCGCGCCGAGGAACAGCACGCTGGCGTCGCGGTGGACCAGCTTGATGTTGAAGCGGTCGCGGAAGGTGCGGACGACATCCTCGGACTCGCCGGCACGCATCAGGCCGTGATCGACATAGATGCAGGTGAGCTGGTCGCCGATCGCCTCGTGGATCAGGACGGCGGCCACGCTGGAATCGACCCCGCCGGAGAGGCCGCAGATCACCCGCCCCTGCCCCACCTGGGCGCGTATTTTGGCGATCTGCGTGTCGCGGTAGCCGGCCATGGTCCAGGTACCGGTGCAGCCCGCGACCTTGCGGACGAAATTGGCCAGGAGCTGGGCGCCGTGCGGGGTGTGGACGACCTCCGGGTGGAACATCAGGCCGTAGAAGCGGCGTTCGTCATCGGCGAAGGCGGCGAATGGGGCGCCTTCGCTGGTGCCCACCGGGCGGAAGCCGGGCGGCAGGCGCGTCACCCGGTCGCCATGGCTCATCCAGACCTGCTCGCGGCCGCCTTTTTCCCAGACGCCGTGGAACAGGGCGCAATCGTCCTTCACATCGACAAAGGCGCGGCCGAATTCGCGGTGGTCCGAGCTTTCGACGTCGCCGCCGAGCTGGGCGCACATCGTCATCTGGCCATAGCAGATGCCCAGCACCGGGATGCCGCGTTCGAACACCATCTGCGGCGCGCGCGGGCTGTTGCCGTCCGGCACGCTGGCGGGACCGCCTGACAGGATGATGGCGCGAGGGTTGTATGCGTCGATGCGCTCGGGTGACGCGTTGTACGGCCAGATTTCGCAATACACCCCGGCCTCGCGCAGGCGGCGGGCAATCAGCTGGGTCACCTGGCTCCCAAAATCGAGGATCAGGATGCGGTCAGTGGTCTCGGTCATCGGGGGGAGCACCTGCTGTTTACGCGTGCGGGGCCTTGCACCACGGCCACCGCCGCACCGCAAGAGCCCTTCAACTCGTCGTCTGCGTCGCCTGTTCCAGCTTCTCCAGCGGCGACCAGACATAGGCGGTTTGCGGCACCGCCTGCCCGCCCACTTCCACCATCGACTCCGCCGCGGGCTTGCCGCCAAGCCGGGCATAGAACCACCGGCTGGGGTTGTCGCGCAGTACCCACAGGAAGGCGCTGGCACAGCCGATCGCCGCCAAATGCCCCGCCGCCGCCCGCATCAACCGCCGGCCAATCCCGCGATCGCGCCAATCGTCCAGCACATAAAGCGTCTCGATCTCGCCCTGCCCCAGCATCTCGACGGAAGCAGGCGCGCGCGCCGGCCCGCTGGTGGCGAACCCCACCACCCGCGACGGCCCACCATCCGGCCCGAGATCCATGCCCGAGACGGTGGCAACATGCACCCCCATGCCCGCCCGGATCGCCCGCTCGTAATGCCCGGCCTGCCGCGGCACCGACAGGCGCGACAGATAGGCGTCCGGCAGAATGCCCGGATAGGTGCTGCGCCAGACCGCCACATGCACGGCCGCAATCGGCACTGCATCGGAGAATCGGGCGCGGCGGATGGTGATCACGGCGCCCGTTCCAGCACCGCGCTGAAGAACCCGTCCGTGCCATGAGCGCGCGGTGTCAAGGACAGAAAATCGCCAGCCCCCGGCGCATCCGCTTCGCCCGTCCAGGCCCGCGCCATCGGCACCACGCTGAAATCCGGATGCGCGCTCAAAAACGCCTCCACCTGCGCCTCGTTCTCTTCCAACAGGATCGAGCAGGTAGCGTACACCAACCGCCCGCCCTTGCGAACCAGCCCCGACGCGCGGTCCAGGATTGCCGCCTGCTTGGGCACCAGCTCCTGCAAATCCTGCTCCACCAGGCGCAACCGCGAATCCGGATTGCGCCGCCAGGTACCCGTCCCGGTGCATGGCGCATCCACCAGCACGCGGTCGAAGCTGCCAGCCCGGCGCTTGGCCCATTTGTCGCCGGCCTCGATCAGGTGGCGCTCGACATTATGCACCCCGGCTCGCCGCAGCCGCCGCACCGCCCCATCCAGCCGCGGCGCGGACACGTCGCAGGCCACGATCGAGCCCTTGTTCGCCATGGTCATCGCCAGCGCCAGCGTCTTGCCGCCCGCCCCGGCGCACCAATCCGCCACCCGCATCCCAGGGCTCGCACCGACCATCAACGCCACCAGCTGGCTGCCCTCGTCCTGGATCTCCACCAGGCCCGACTGGAACGCCGCCCCCGATGTCACCGGCCGCCGTCCCTCCACCCGCAGCCCCCAGGGCGACAACAGCGTCGGCACCGCCTCGATCTCCTCGGACGCCAAGGCCGCCACCGCCTGCTCCCGCGTGCCCTTCAACAAATTCACCCGCAGATCCAGCGGCGCCGGCTCGCTCATCGCCGCCATCTCCGGCCCCACGGCATCGCCGAAGCGCGCCCTGAGCAGCGGCACCACCCAATCCGGCACCTCCAGCGCCACCCCCTCCGGCATCTCCGGATGCGACAGCGTGTGCCCCTCCAGCCGCTTCAGCCTGGCCGCCTCGCCCGCCGACAGATGCGTCGGTCCGAACTGGCCGCCCGAGAACGACTGCTTCACGCCGTCCAGCGTCCAGCCCTCCAGCAGCAGACTCGCCGCCACCAGCAAGCGCGGGGTCACCGCCGCCTCGATCCGCTCCAGCCACCAGCCCAGCCGCCGGCGCGCCCGCATCACGCCCCAGACGCGATCGGACACCGACCGCCGATCGCCCGAGCCGATGAAACGCCGGTCGCGGAAGAAGCCGTTGGCCACGGCATCGGCGGGCTTGCGCCCGGCCGCCTGGACCGCCGACAACAATTCGATCGCCGAGGCGATCCGTGCGGCTGGGGTCATCGGGCGCGGGGCCGCAGGAAGGCCAGGGCTCTGCCCTGCACCCGGCAGGGGCTTCGCCCCTGCACCCCACCAGGGGGCCGAGCCCCCTGGACCCTCAAATCATTGTTCGCCTCTGGCGAGAGGGGCCTGCTCGGCCTCGGACAAAGGCTCGGCCGGCCCCTCTCGCCAAAGGCGAAAAGGTCCGGGGTTCCAAGGGCTCTGCCCTTGGTGGGGTGCAGGGGCAAAGCCCCTGCTGGGGTCGAGGGGCAAAGCCCCTCGCCTTGCTGGCGTTCCATACCCGGCAACCCTAGTCCTGCCGGTAGTTGGGCGCTTCGCGGGTGATGGCCACATCGTGAACGTGGCTCTCCCGCAGTCCGGCATTGGTGATGCGGCGAAAGCGGGCATTGGTCTGCAGGTCGTTGATGGTGGCACTGCCAGTGTATCCCATGCCCGCACGGAGCCCGCCGACCATCTGGTGCACCACCGCCGCCACCGGCCCCTTATAGGCCACGCGCCCTTCGATCCCCTCGGGCACCAGCTTCAGCGTGTCCTTGATGTCCTGCTGGAAATAGCGGTCGGCGGACCCGCGCGCCATCGCCCCCATGCTTCCCATGCCACGATAGGATTTGTAGCTACGTCCCTGATAAAGAAACACTTCGCCTGGCGCCTCGTCAGTGCCCGCGAGCACGCTGCCCATCATCACCGCATCCGCCCCGGCGCCGATCGCCTTGGCGATGTCGCCTGAGGTGCGAATGCCGCCATCGGCGATCGCCGGCACCCCGGCTGCACGACACACCGCGGCGGTTTCCAGCACGGCGGTGAATTGCGGCACGCCCACGCCTGCCACCACCCGCGTGGTGCAGATCGAGCCCGGCCCGATGCCGATCTTCACCGCGTCCGCCCCGGCGTCGATCAGCGATTGGGCGCCATCGGGCGTCGCGACATTGCCGGCGATCACCTGCACCGCATTGGACAGCTTCTTGATCCGCGCGACAGCGGCGATCACCCCGCTGGAATGCCCATGCGCGGTATCGATCACCACCACATCAACGCCCGCGGCAATCAGCGCCTCGGTGCGGGCGAACCCCTCATCCCCCACGCCGGACGCGGCGGCCACCCGCAGCCGGCCGAGTTCATCCTTGTTGGCCAGCGGATGCGCCACCGCCTTGTCCATGTCCTTCACCGTGATCAGCCCAACGCAGCGATACTGATCGTCGACCACCAGCAGTTTCTCGATGCGATGCTTATGGAGAAGCTCGCGCGCGTGCTCGGCGGCATGTTCGGCGCGCACGGTGACCAGGTCTTCGCGCGTCATCAGCTCATAGACCCGCAGGTTCGGGTCAGTGGCAAAGCGCACGTCGCGATGGGTCAGGATGCCCACCAGGCGCCCCGTCTCGCGCTCGGTCACCGGAAAGCCGCTGATGTGATGCAGCGCCATCAACGCCCGCGTCTCGGCCAGTGTCATGTCCGGATGAATCGCAATCGGGTTGACCACCATCCCCGACTCGAACTTCTTCACCCGCCGCACCTGCGCCGCCTGCTCGTCGATATCCAGGTTCTTGTGGATCACCCCGATGCCACCATGCTGCGCCATGGCAATCGCCATGCCGCTCTCGGTCACCGTGTCCATCGCCGAGGACACCAGCGGGATGTTCAGCGAAATCGCCCGCGTCAGCTTGGTATGCGTCTTGACCAACGTGGGCAGCACCTCGGAATACCCGGGCACCAGCAAAACGTCATCGAAAGCCAGCGCTTCGGAGATGCGCGAGGACACCCCCGCACCAGCGGTGGGGAGTGAATGAGACTGTGTATCTGGGGGTGCCATGGCCGGACCTTTCCGCTACCTTGGCGGCCCTCCTTAATCCCATGACGCGAGCGAAGCAAGCAGAGTCGAGCGACAGTTGCATGACGCGCGCGCGATGCAGCCGTTACGCTAACTCGCCCCCTGCCCCGCGAAATCCCGTGGCGATCACATAAAGCTCGCTGCTCTCCTTGCGGCTCGCCGGCGGCTTGGCATGGCGCACCACCTCGAACGCCAGCTTCATCGGCGCCAGCATCTCCCGCTCCGACCCGCCCTGGAACACCTTCGCCACAAACGCCCCACCTGGCGCAAGCACCTTCATGGCGAAATCCAGCGCCAGTTCGGCCAGCGCGATGATGCGCAAATGGTCGGTGGCGTTATGCCCGGTGGTGTTCGGCGCCATGTCCGACAGCACCAGATCGGCCGGCCCGCCCATCGCCGCGCGCAGCCGGTCCGGCATGTCGGGATCGTTGAAATCCCCCTCCAGCATCGTCACCCCGGCAATCCCGTCCACCGGCAACAGATCCAGCGCCACCACCTGCCCCGCCCCACGCTTCTTCGCTACCTGGCACCAGCCGCCCGGCGCCGCGCCGAGATCCAATACCCGCATCCCGGGCTTGATCAGCTTGTAGCGGTCATCCATCTCGATCAGCTTGAACGCCGCCCGCGACCGCCAGCCCTGGGCCTGCGCCAATGCGACATAGGGGTCATTGAGCTGCCGCTTCAGCCATTCCTGGCTCGCCGTCGTCCGCCCGCGCCCGCTGCGTAGCATCACGGTCAGGCCGCGCGTGGTGCCACGCGATTTCTTCTTACCGGCAGGGGTCTTGCCGGGCGTGAGCTTGGCCGGGACAGGCTTAGTTGAGGGGGACTTGCCGGAGCCGGCCTGCTTCGTTGCTGCCGGCTTGCCCTTGCCAGCAGCGGTCTTGCGCGCTGGTTTCCGGCCAGAGACCGGCTTGGGAGAAGCGGCCCTGCTGCCAGGGCCTGAACCGGAACGGGGCGGAGCTTGTTTTGCCATGGCGCGTCCTACGCCGGCTGCGGCAAGCCCGCCAGCCCTGTCTTGCCGCCCGCAGCACCGGCCGGACCCGAATTGCCCCGGCGCTCGCGGCGCGGAGTGCGTATCAACCGCAACAGCATCCCTTCGCGTAGCCCGCGATCCGCCACCACGACCTGCGGCGCCGGCCATAATCGCTGGATGGCGGCAAACACCGCGCATCCCGGCAGCACGAACTCCGCCCGGTCCGGTCCGACACACGGATGCTGCTCCAATCCCGCGCGCCCGAGCCCGCGCAAAAGCTGCAGCGCCGCCTCGGCCGCCCCGCTCTGCATCACTGTCCCGTCCACTGCCGCACGCGAATAGCGTGGCAGATCCAGCGCGATGCCTGCCAGCGTCGTCACGGTGCCGGAGGTGCCTAGCAGGACGACGCCGCCCTGGCGCACCTCCTGGCCGATGCGGTGCACCGCTTCGAACGGCCGCAACTGGCGCTCCACCTCATCGACCATGCCGTCGAATCCGGCGGCGGTATCCGCGGCATCCGGCCAGCGCTCAGCCAGTGTCACCACCCCAAGCGGCAGCGAGATGGTGCCGATCAGCTGCGGCGCGTCCTCCCCGAGGCGCACCCAGGTCACCTCGGTTGACCCACCGCCGATATCGAACAGCACTGCGCGCCGCGCGGTTCCGCGCAGCAGGGAGGCGCAACTGTCCAGCGCCAATTCGGCCTCCTCGCGCGTCGAGATGATCTCCAGCGGCAAGCCGGTCTCGGCACGCGCCCGGGCGATGAACGCTGCCCCGTTGCCGGCCCGCCGGCACGCCTCGGTGGCCACGGCCCTGAGTGCCCGGATCGGCCGGCGGGACAGGCGCTGGACGCATCCCTGCAACGCCGCAACCGCCCGATCCATTGCCGCCTCGCCCAGCATTCCGGTATCGTGCAGCCCTTCGCCGAGGCGCACCGTGCGGCTGAAACTGTCGACCGCACGGAACCCATCATCGGCCGGGGTCCCGACCAACAGGCGACAATTGTTGGTTCCCAGATCGATCGCAGCAAAGCCTTGCGGCCCCGGCCGCCGCGCATCTCCCTCGATTCGGTCAATCTCAGCCATGGCAATCCACACTGTCCGGCCATATGTTTCGCGCCCGCACCGCGGCAGGGCAAGCCCGGAATGCACAACGTGCCGATCTTTACCCCCAGGGCAATCGCTTGAACTGATGTAGGGGAGATTCCGGCGCGGCCGGAAGTACGATTCAAAGAGGACCTCACTGTGCGAGGTTCCGATGGCCGAGCCCCTTTCGCGTTCGATCCTTGCCCATTTTGCCGCTCTCGAAGATCCGCAACA
>CAXNGD010000069.1:0-9642 GCA_964201575.1 Acetobacterales bacterium
CTTGCCCAAATCCTCATGGGGGCCCTCAGGCTGTGCCGAATCGCGTTTTCTTGGGGTGACGGAAGTTCGACATTCGTTCGGCTTCATCGGGAGCCAGGTTCATGGAGAGTGATCGCCTTCATGCTGTGACCAGAAGACTCTTCCAATACGTGAAGAGCCCGTCGCTACGGCACATCCGCGACCCGGAGAGCATCTACGCTCTCGCCAAGGACACCCTCCTTCGCGCGGATCGGGCTGGGCTGCGCGCCGTGGTCGACCAATGACAACGGCAACAAGCCAGGCGCGACGCTGCGGGCATTCAAAAACATCCCGCGGCGGGCGCCGACCGTCGACATGCAGGCCCTCACCGCAGCATAGGAGGCACACTCATGTGGATCCCGACCTACCATGCCTTCCCATCGCGGGCGGCGTTCCTGGCAGCGCGCGATGCCGGTGGCTGGGCGCACGGTCCGGATGGCAAGCCGATGCCACCGGAAGGTGCAACTCTGCAGGAGATCGGACCGATCGTCGCGCCGCCCAGCATCGGGCCGGATGGCATGCCGATCCCTGGCGATGTGCTCGACGCGCGGTATCACGTCAACGCCGCCTGGCATGGCATCGATGTGCCCGAGGCATTTTGCGCCGTGGCCGTGACGCCCGCGACACCGAGCCGCAGCTTCGCCCTGCCACCGCCCCCGCCACCGGTTGAACCTTCGGTGCCCGTGGCGATCTCCGCCTGGAAGTGCAAGGCGGCACTGCGGGAGGCGGGGCTGCTGGATGCAGTGGAGGCCGCAGTTGAGAAGGCCGACGGCCGTGTCCGAGACGCCTGGGACGGTGCGGCCGAGTGGCATAGGAACGGCTGGTTCATCGGTATACTCGCCAAGGCCCTGGATCTGGAGGCGGACAACGTCGACACGATGTTCCGCGAGGCGGATGCAATCAAGAGTTGAAGTCCAGGCAAAGCCACGACGCCGCTACCGCTCGATCGCCTTCCGGATGGCCGAGGTCATGTTGCCGCGCGCGCTGTTCCAGCAGATACTCGATCCCATCGCGGCGCTCCGGCCGCTACCAGCTGCCCGATGTTGACGTTCGGCGTCAGACAGAGCCGATCTGGCTGGCGGCTGGCGACGTGCGTCCCAAGGCAGGCGTGCCAGCCTAGATTTCTGCCGGCACAGCGATCGTCGACCAGGCGACAAGGCTCCAGCAGTCTTCCCGGCGGGTCGCTGTTGCTACACACTCTTTTTGGAGCTTATGGTGCGTGCGTGGCAGCCAAGGTGGTAGCTTATCCGGGGAATCCGGGCTTACTTGGATTTGCGCCTAAGGGTCTTGGCCGCGATCTTGATTTCCATGGCATGTTCTTGGCGAAATGGACCGCAATGACTATATTCTTTGAGCGGATCCTTGACTGAAGTCGATCGTGCGTTCCGTGGCCATCGAACCGTATTCTGGAGGAGCTGACGCCATGCCCGTGGTTGAAACCGAACGTCACGGACAGGTTTTCGTGGTGCGGATGAACCGGCCCGATCGCCTGAATGCGTTGAGCCATGAGATGCGCACCGATCTGTCCGAGGCCTGGAACGAATTTCGTCACGCCCGGGAGCTGGAGGTGGCGATCTTCACCGGCGCCGGGCGGGCCTTCTGCGTCGGCGAGGACATGAAGGAGTCGCTGAAGGGCGGCGTGCCCGGCGGCCGGCGGCCGGACAAGGACGACCCGTTCATGGACGGCACGCTGGAGAAGCCGGTGATTGCAGCGGTGAATGGCTTTGCCATGGGCGGCGGGTTCATGCTGGTCGAGCGCACCGACCTGCGGGTTGCGGTGCATGAGGCAGTGTTCGAGGTGTCGGAGGCCAAGCGCTGGCTGCTCGGCGGCTACAACCACGGCCACATCGCCAACGTGCCCTATCCCATCGCGATGGAGATGGCGCTGGGCTTTCGTTTCACCGCCGAGCGCTTTCACCAGGTGGGCTTCCTGAACCGCCTGGTCTCGGCCGACGAGCTGATGCCGAGCGCGTTTGCGATGGCCGAGCATTTGTTGTCCCTGCCGCCGGCGTCGCGCGTAAACACAGTGCACATGATGCGCCAGATGCGTCCGGCGCCGGGGCCGGGCATGGAGCGCCTGGCCGCGGCGCTGCACGACCATGGCGACAAGACCGACCTCATGGAATCGCGGGCGGCCTTCGCCGAGAAGCGCAAGCCCAACTTCAAGGGCTGGATCGATCCCGAGGACCGCTACCGCCTGCCGACGCTGGACACCCTCAGATAACCTTGCGCGCGCGGAAATCGGCGATCTCGTCCGCGCTGTAGCCCAGCCGGGCCAGCACCGCATCGTTGTCGGCGCCAAGCTTGGGGGCGGTGCCGATCTGTGCCGGCGTCTCGGAGAAATGCCAGGGCGTGCCGTGGACCTTCAGCTTCTTGCCGTGCTCGGGGTACTCCACCTCGGTCACATAGCCGTTGGCCAGCACGTCAGGATCGTTGGTTGCTTCCAGCAGGGTGTTGATCGGTGCGGCGACGATGTCCGCCCCGCGCAGCCGCGCCACCCAGTCATCGCGGCTGCCGGTGGCGAAGAGCTGGTCGAGCAGGCTCAGCAGCGCGATGCGCTGGTCGTCCGATGACATGATCACGCCGAGATCGCCGAAGCCGGCCTGTTCCAGCGTGTCGTAGAAGCCCAGCGCGGTCATCGCGTTGCGCCACGGGCGGGCGCCGCCAAGTTGGAACACCAGCGGCTTGCCGTCGCGGTCGTTGAAGCTGGCGCTGAGGCCGGGGCGCTCGGGGGTGCCGGAGATGCGCGCCTGGCCAGTGACCGGGTTGCGGTTGCGCCACATCGTCGTGGTCAGGGTCCAGCCCATCAGCCGGATCTGCCCACCGAGCAGCGAGCAATCCACCTTCTGCCCAATGCCGGTGGCCCGTGCATGGGTAAGTGCTGCCAGCGCGCCGCCGAAGGCCAGGATGGCGCAGGTCTCGTCGGCCACCGAGACGATGCCGGTGCGCAGGGGCAGGCCGGGGGTGGAATAGGCCTCGGCGATGCCGCCGAGCGCCTGGGCCATTGAATCCGTGCCGGGGAGGTCGGCGTGCGGACCTTTCGGGCCGTAGCCGGAGATGGAGATGTAGACCAGGCGCGGATTGACCTTGCGGAGTTCTTCGTAGCCGAAGCCGTTCTTCTCGGCAGCGCCCGGGCGAAAATTCTGGCCGAAGATCTCGGCTTCCGCGACCAGCTTGCGCAGGATTTCCTGGCCTTCCTTGGCCTTCAGGTTCAGCGTGACACTCTTCACGCCGCGGTTGTTGGTTTCGAAATAGGTGCTTGGGAAGCCCGGCATGATGCCAGTGCCGCGCGAGTTGTCGCCGCCCTCCGGCACCTCGATCTTGATCACCTCGGCGCCGAGATCGGCCATCAGCATGTAGGGCACCGTGCCCGCCTGGGCGGTGGAACAGGTGACGACCTTCACGCCATGCAGCGGTCCGTTGGGCTCACCCATGTCGAAACTCCTCCGGTAGTTGCGCCGTGTCGACGCCTTCAGATCACTCGTAGAGATGGCATGCCGCGTGATGGTCGGGCGCCAGTTCGCGCAGGGGCGGCTCCTCCTGCGAACAGCGCGCCATCACGAAGGGGCAGCGGGTATGGAAGCGGCAGCCGCTGGGCGGGTTGAGCGGCGAGGGGATCTCGCCCTCCAGCACGATCTCGTCCTGCCGGCGATCGGGATGCGGCGGCAGCACGGCGGAGAACAGCGCCTTGGTGTAGGGGTGGCGCACATCGTCGAACAGCGGCCGGGTGGGCGCGCGCTCGACGATCTTGCCCAGGTACATCACCACCGTCTGGTCGGCCATGTGGCGCACGGTGGCAAGATCGTGGGCGATCAGCAGGTAGGTCACGTTGTCCTGGGCCTGGATGTCCTTCAACAGGTTCATCATCTGGGCGCGGATCGACACGTCCAGCGCCGAGATCGGCTCGTCGAGCACAATCAGCCGCGGCCGCGAGGCCAGCGCGCTGGCCAGTGCGATGCGCTGGCGCTGCCCGCCGCTGAACTCGTGCGGGTATTGCGTAGTCTGTTCGGGGCGCAGCCCCACATGGACCATCAACTCAGCCACCCGGGCTGCGATCTCCTCGCGGCTGCCCCAGTCGGTCACGATCAGCGATTCCGCGATGATCCGGCCCACCGTCATGCGCGGGTTCAGCGACGACCACGGGTCCTGGAACACCGCCTGGACCAGGGCGCGAAACTGCTTCAGCGCGGCACCCTGCAGCCCGTGGATCGGCGTGCCGTCCAGCAGTACCTGGCCGCTGGTGGGCGCTTCCAGGTTGAGGATGAGCTTGGACGTGGTGGTCTTGCCGCAACCGGATTCACCTACCAGGCCCAACGTTCCGCCCGCGGGAATGCTGAACGAAATGTCGTCCACCGCCTTCACATTGCCGAGCGATTTGGCGAACAGCACGCCCGTGGTGACCGGGTAGTGCTTGCTGAGCCGGTCGACTCGCAGCAGGGGTTCGTCGCTCATGCCGGTGCGAGCCTCCAGCAATCCGCGGTATGCCCCTCGCCCGCGGCAAACGAGCCGGGATAGCTGTTCCGGCACCGCTGTTCGGCATACGGGCAGCGCGGCGCGAAGCGGCAGCCCACCGGCAGGTCCATCAGCGACGGCGGCTGGCCCTCCACTGTGTACAGCCGCTCGGCCGATCCCGTCATCTTGGGCACCGAGGCGATCAGCGCCTGGGTATAGGGGTGGGTGGGATTGTCGAACACCTGCTGCACCGGTCCGCATTCCACGATGCGCCCGGCGTACATCACCGCCACCCGGTCGCACATGCGTGCCACGACGCCAAAATCATGGGTGATGAACAGCATCGCCATCCCGGCTTCCTGCTGCATCGACTTCAGGAGCTTCAGGTATTGCAGCTGGATGGTGACATCCAGCGCGGTGGTCGGCTCGTCGGCGATCAGCACTTCGGGGTGCCCGCTCATCACGATGGCGCCGACCACGCGCTGCTTCATGCCGCCGCTCATCTGGTGCGGGAACTGGCCGATGCGCTGCTCGGGGGCGGCGATGTCCACCCGGCGCAGCGCCTCGATGGCCTCCCGCATCACCGCGGCCTTGCCGGCGCGGGTGCGGCGATAGATCGCCTCGCGCAGTTGGTCACCGATCGTGAATACCGGGTTGAGCGAGGTCTGTGGGTCCTGCAGGATCATCGAGATCTTGCGACCACGGATCTCGCGCATCTCGCGCGGCGTCTTGGTCAGCAGGTCCTCGCCGTCGTACAGGATCTGACCCTGGACGGTGCGCGCGATCTCCTTTGGCAACAGGCGCAGCACCGATAGCGCGGTCAGGCTCTTGCCGCATCCGGACTCGCCCACCAGGCCCAGCACCTCGCCGCGGTGCAGGGTGAAGCTCACCCCGTCCACCGCCTTGACCACGCCGCGGCTGAGCTCGAAATGCGTGTGCAGGTCGCGAACTTCCAGGATGGGCGCCCCGCTCATCGTCCGGTCACCGACGTGTTCGCGGCCATCGCCCCACCATCCCTCACAATTGCCGCAGCCTGGGGTCCAGCCGGTCGCGCAGCCAGTCGCCGAAAAGGTTCACCGAAAGCACCAGCAACATCAGCGCAACCCCGGGGACGATCGAGATCCACCAGGCATCGGCGATGCGCCCGCGCCCCTCGGAAATCATGCCGCCCCAGGTCGGCGTCGGCGGCGGCACCCCGGCGCCGAGAAAACTCAGCGAGGCCTCGGCGATTACCACCACGCCGATGTTGAGCGTGACCAGCACCACGAAGGTGTTCAGCACGTTCGGCAGGATGTGGGTCAGCATGATGCGCGGCGCGGAACAGCCGCGCACCCGTGCGAGTGCCACGAAGTCGCGCTGCTTCAGCGCCAGTACCTCGCCGCGGATGATGCGCGCGAAGCTGGCCCAGAGCAGCAGGCTGATGGCAAGCACCAGCGTGGTCAGCCCCTGCCCCATCGTCACTGACAGCAGCAGCGCGAACAGGATGGCCGGGAAGGTGAAGGCGGCATCCACGAGGCGCATCAGCACGGCGTCCACCGTGCCGCCGATATAGCCGGAGACGATGCCGATCACCAGGCCCACGCCGCCACCGCCAAGCAGCGCCAGCAATGCGATGAACAGGCTGACGCGCGCGCCGTAGATCAGCCGGCTGAGCGTGTCACGGCCGAATCCGTCGGTGCCGAGCAGGTATTTCATGCTGCCGCCATCGACCCAGGCGGGCGGGATCAGCTTGTCGCGCAAGGTCTGGTCGATCGGCGAATGCGGCGCCAATAGCGGTGCGAAGACCGCCATGAAAGCCATGATGGAGATGATGACGATCGGAATCCATGGCGTTCGTCTCACGCGATGCCCCTAGGTCAGCCGAATGCGCGGATCGACATAAGCGTAGAGGATGTCGACCATGAGGTTGATTGATAGGATCAGTACCGCCTTGAGGATGATCGTCGCCTGCAGCAGCGGAAAGTCGCGGAAGATCACCGCCTCGTAGGTCAGGCGGCCGACGCCGGGCCAGGCGAACACGGTTTCGGTCACGATCGCCCCGGTGATCAGGTTGCCGATGAATACCCCCCACAGCGACAGCACCGGGATCAGCGCGTTGCGCAGGCAGTGCTTCCATACCACCACGAACTCGCTGAGGCCCTTGATGCGGGCGAGCTTGACGTATTCGCTGTCCATCACCTCCAGCATGCTGGAGCGCACCAGACGCGTGAAACCGGCAACGAGGAAGGCGCTGAGGGTGATGACCGGCAGCACGTAATGCGACGGCCCGCCCATCCGCCCGGAGGGCAGCCAGCCGAGTTCGACGCTGAACACGAAGATTAGCAGCACGCCGAGCCAAAAACTGGGCGTGGCAACCCCCAGCACCGCCACTGTGCCCACCATGCGATCGATGAACGTTCCGCGGTTGAGGGCGGCCAGCACCCCCAGCGGAATGCCGACGGACATGGCGAGCAGCAACGCCCAGGGGATCACCGCCAGGGTGTTTGGCAGGCGGGAGAAGAACGCATCCGCCGCCGGTTGGCGCATGCGGATTGAGGTGCCGAGATCGCCCTGCAACGCATTGCCGATGAAGATGAAGAACTGCTCGTACAAGGGCCCGTCGAGGCCGAGCGTTGCGATCAGCGCCGCGCGATCCTCGGCGGAGGCGTCCTCCAGCAGGATCATGTCGACCGGATTGCCGGTGAGGCGACCGAGGAAAAACACGATTGTCGCCACCAGGCACAACAGCACCACGCCCTGCAACAGCCGCCGCGCGATAAAGCCGCTCACGTCCGGCGCGCCGTCACAGGTCGCTCAGGCATGGCAGGATCTACTTTTTCCAGGGCTTCTGCTCCGCGCGCGGTATCCTCTCGAAGACGTCGCCGAGTTCGTGGCGCCCGGGGATCGCGTCGAATTGGCCGACCCGGCGGGTGTTGATCGCGTAGTAGCCCATGCCCTCGATGATCGGCACCGCCAACCAGGTGCCGGCGATCAGCTCCACCATGCGGTCGGTCAGCGCGGTCCGCTTGGCAACATCGCGTTCCGCTGACAGCGCCCGGTGGACCTGGAGGAATTCCTTGCAGGTTTCCTCGCAGGTGGTGGCATCGCCCAGCAGCCGCTCGCCCACGCCTTCGGGGTTCAGCGCGCTGTTGTAGCGCCAGGGCACATCCGGCCGCCCGGCGGTGCGGTACATCGAGCCGCCGCCAACCAGCGGCGCCTGGTCGCCGCGCAGCAGCGGGGCGAAGGAGCCCCATTCATAGTGGCGCAGCTTCACGCGCACGCCCACCTTGGTCCACATGTCGGCGATCGCGGTGCCGATATCGACCATGAACTGTGTGCCCGGCAGGGCGGTGTTGGCGAAGTTCAACTCGAAGCCGTTCGGGTAGCCTTCCTCGGCGAGTATCTTCTTCGCCATCACCGGGTCGTAGCGGAACGCCTCCTTGGCCCATTTCTCCCAGCGCTCATGGGTCAGGTATTCCGTGTAGCCGAAGGTCGCCAGCGGGAACGGCATCGAGGCGCGGCCGTTCATGATGTGATCGATGATCTGCTGGCGGTCGATCGCCAGCGACAGCGCCTGACGCACGCGGGCATTGTTGACCGGGCTGTTCTTGAACTCCGGGCGATAGGTTCCGTAGAACTGGTACATCGCCTGCATCGTGCCCGGCACCGCCAGCACTTCCAGCCCGCTGCGCGACGCGGACAGCATCGCCTCCGGCCCGATCGAGGCAATCGCCGCCTCGCCGGTGCGCACCATGGCAACCCGGGTGCTTTCCTCCGGCACGAGCAGCAGATGCAGGTTCTTGAAGTGCGGCGTGCCGCGCCAGTGCGGATAGGACACCGCCTCGAACTCGATACGGTCCCCAGGCACGCTGCGCACGAAGCGCCACGGGCCGCTGCCGACCGGCTTGCGGCGGAACTCCTCCTCGCCGACCTTCTCCAGGTAGTCCTTCGGCATGATCGCCCCTTCGGGGGCCACCGCGCGGCTGAGCCCGGCGGGCAGACCAATCTGCGGGGATACGGTGTTCACCCGCAGCGTCAGATCATCGATGACGTCCATGCTCTTGATCGTCCGGCGCATCACCGCGGCCGCCGCCGCAAGCGAGTTGGGCGCCATCTGGCGCTCCAGGCTGAACTTGACGTCATGGGCCGTCAGCGGGTCGTTGTTGTGGAATTTTTGCCCGGGGCGGATGTGAAAGGTCCAGTTCAGACCGTCATCGGACAGCACCCAGCGCTCGGCAACGCCCGGGCCGACGCCGCCCTTGGCGAAGTCGAAGCCGGCGAGCGAATCGTACATGACCGCCTGATAGGTCGCGTTGCCCGGGCGCCCCTCCAAGATCGGGTCCAGGGTCTGCCCGCCGAGCGATTCGACGGCAAAAATCAGGGTTCCCGTCTGGTTCTGCGCCATGGCCGGCATGAAGCCCAAAACGACCAGCGACGACGCCAGCAGCCAGTTTTTTAGCGGCAGTCTGGTTTTCACGACCCGCCTCCCTCATGCATGTGGGTATGTTTCGCTGTGTGTCGCGCTTCCACTTCACCAAGATGAAACTGACACTCGCTCCCGTCACTGTCAATGAGAACATACGTATATTCCGCGCGGCAGCATGTTTTCTGTAATTGGCAAGATCTCTCTCAATGATGATCATTTTATCAGAACAATACAGCCTTGTTTGCGAATGTCATTTACAAATTCTCAGAAATCCACCCTGCAATGATTGGAACCGGATGAATCGCTCTAACGCCGATCGCACCATCGGCGTCCGGCATCGCGCCCCACATGCGCGAAGACAAGAAAGGCGAAGGCTCTGCTCTCGACCCGCAAAGGGTCGGGTCCCGGATTCTGGACGTGGGCGGCCGGGTCCTGCTCGCATGGCGACAGTTGATCTACGATGGCCAGAAGTCGAACTACACCTATTCGCAGCCCGACGCGTTGATCGCCGCGACCGCGGTCGTTCATGGTCATCGAGGACCGGGTGATAAAGGCGGACGTGCCCGCCGGCTCGCGCTTCAAAGGCTATGAGGACTTCGTGGTGCAGGACCTTGTGCGGCGCGCCGAGGCGATCCGCTATCGTCGGGAGCGCTGGCTGACGCCGGATGGTCAGACGGTTCTCGCGGCTCTGCCGCAGGGCATCGCCGGGCATTTCGGGCCGAACCTGCGCCGCTTCGTGCTGCAGCAGCAGCATCACCAGGGCCAGG
>CAXNGD010000070.1:0-9629 GCA_964201575.1 Acetobacterales bacterium
TCCCCCCGCAAGCAGGGGGAGGGAAGTGCGTGGCGGTTATCTGGTGCCGCGGACGAGGCGGCCGGGGAGGTTGCCGGTGGCGGTGCCGTTGCGTTGGACGATGGTTCCGCTGACGATGGTGGCGTCGTAGCCTTCGGTGGTTTGGACGAGGCGGCGGCCGCCGGCGGGGAGGTCGTAGCGGACTTCGGGCTGGTGGGCGCGGATGCGGCTGTGGTCGATGATGTTGAGGTCGGCTTTGAGGCCAAGTTTGAGTTGGCCGCGGTCGGAGAGGCCTAGGGCGGCGGCGTTGTCGGCGCTGAGGCGTTTGATGACCCATTCGATGGGGAGGCGTTCGCCGCGGGTGCGGTCGCGGGTCCAGTGGGAGATCATGGTGGTGGGGGCAGAGGCGTCACAGATGATGGAGACGTGGGCGCCGCCGTCGCCGAGGCCCATGATGGTGTGGGGGTCGGTCATCATGGTTTTGACGGCTTCGAGGTCGCCTGCGGCGTAATTGATGATGGGGCGGTAGAGGACGTTGCGGCCGTCGCGTTCCATGAGAAGGTCGTAGGCGACTTCTTCGGGGGTGCGGCCCTGGCGGGCGGCGGTGGCGGCGCCGGAGGTTTCGGGGGCGGGTTCGTAGTCCGGCGAGGCGCCGAGGGGGAAGATTTTTGCCCAGGTGTTGAGGCGGTGCTTGAGGGCGGGGTCGGTGGTTTCCTCGGCGAGGAGGCGGGCGCGGAATTCCGGGTTTTTCAGGTGGGGAAGTTTTTCGGCGAAGGGGAGGTGGGCGATCGCTTTCCAGGACGGGCGGTCCATGAAGGGGTTTTGCGAGATTTCGAAGCCGATCATGACGCCGACGGGGCGGGCCATGACCTGGCCGACGATGTGGGCGCCGGCGTCGTTGGCGGCGTGGATGTGGCCGAGGATGGTCTTCCAGGCATCGGGGCGTTGTTCGCGCTGGAGCAGGGAGATGGTCATGCGGCGGCCGGAGTCGATGGACAGGCGGCGGAGCATGGCGAATTCCTGATCGAGGTCCTCGAAGTCCGAGATGACCTGGACCCAGCCGCTGCCGAGGGCGTTGGCGATGGTGGCGAGTTCGCTTTCTTCGGCGCGCAGGGTTGGGATGTGCCGGCCGTCGAGGGTTTTGTGCGCGAGGGTGCGGGAGGTGGAGAAGCCGAGGGCGCCGGCCTTGATGCCTTCGGCGGCGAGGCGGGCCATTTCGGTGCGGTCGGCCTGGCTGGCGGGTTCGCGGTCCGCGCCGCGCTGGCCCATGACGTGGACGCGGAGTGCTGAGTGCGGGACCTGGGTGCAGACGTCGAGGTCGTAGTGGCGGGCGTCCAGGGCGTCGAGGAATTCGGGGAAGGATTGCCAGTTCCAGGGCAGGCCGGCGGTGAGGACGACTTCGGGGATGTCTTCGACGCCTTCCATGAGTTCGACCAGCATGTCGCGGCGTTCGGGCAGGCAGGGGGCGAAGCCGACGCCGCAATTGCCGATCAGGACGGTGGTGACGCCGTTCCAGGAGGAGGGGGTGACGGTGTTCGACCAGGTGACCTGGGCGTCGTAATGGGTGTGGAGGTCGACGAAGCCGGGGGTGACGAGTTTGCCGGTGGCGTCGATTTCTTCGGTGGCTGGGCCTGTGATTTGGCCGATCGCGGTGATTTTTCCCCCGGTGATGGCGAGGTCGGCCTGGTAGGGGGCGGTGCCGGTGCCGTCGACGATGGTGCCGCCGCGGATGATGAGGTCTGGTGTGCTGGACATGGATTGGCCCTCCCGTTTGTTGCCGGTAGCATAGGATGGATTTTGCGGAGTGCGCCATGCTGATCCCTGAGCCGCGGTTGACCGGGTATGTGGATTTTCGCGGGCATCAGACCTGGTATCGGGTGACCGGGGGGGAGCGGGCGGTGTTGCCGCCGCTGGTGGTGCTGCATGGCGGGCCGGGGGCGTGTCACGATTATACGTTGCGGTTCGCGGGGTTGGCGTCGGCCGGGCGGGCGGTGGTGCATTATGACCAGTTGGGGTGCGGGAATTCGACGCATCTGCGGGAGGCGGAGCCGGGGTTCTGGACGGTGCAGCTGTTCCTGGATGAGTTGGATGCCGTGCTGGGGCATCTGGGGATGGCGGGGTCGTATCACCTGTTGGGGCAGTCCTGGGGCGGGATGCTGGGGGCGGAGCATGCGATCCGAAGGCCGGCGGGGTTGAGGGGGCTGGTGATCGCGGATTCGCCGCCTTCGATGGAATTGTGGGTGCGCGAGGCCAACCGGCTGCGGGCGGGGTTGCCGGCGGAGGTGCAGGCGACGCTGTTGCGGCATGAGGCGGCGGGGACGACGGGGGATCCGGCATACGAGGCGGCGACGGCGGTGTTCTATGCGCGGCATGTGTGCCGGGTGCAGCCGATGCCGGACGAGGTGCTGGCGAGTTTCGCCAAGCTGGCCGAGGATCCGACCGTGTATCACACGATGAACGGGCCTTCGGAATTCCATTGCATCGGCAGTTTGAAGACCTGGGATATCATCGGTCAGTTGAAGCATATCCGGGCGGAGACGCTGTTGATCTCCGGGCGGCATGACGAGGCGACGGCGGCGGTGGTAAGGCCGTTTGCCGATCGGATCGCGCGCAATCGCTGGGTGATCTTCGAGGACAGCAGCCACATGCCGCATGTGGAAGAGACCGAGGCGTGCCTGGGCGTAATCCGTTCATTCCTGGAGGAACACGATGGCTGAGAAACCGATCACCCACCGCGCGGGGCCGCGGCTGGCGGGCAAGGTGGCCATTGTCACTGGCGGCGGGAAGGGCATTGGCAGCGCCACGGCGCAGGTGCTGGCGGCCGAGGGGGCGCATGTTGTGGTGGCGACGCGGACGGCGGGGCCTGGGCAGGAGACGGTGGATGCCATTTTGGCGGCGGGCGGGAAGGGCGAGCTGCTGGTGATTGACATGGCGGACAAGGCGGCGGTGTTCGCCATGGTGGATGGGGTGGCGGCGCGGCAGGGGCGGCTGGATATCGTGGTGCACAATGCCGCGGTGATGGGGCGGCATCCGGTGACGGAGCGGGACGACACGCTGCTGGACGCGATGCTCACGGTGAATGTGAAGGCGTGTTTCTGGCTGTCGGCGGCGAGCCAGCCGCATATGAAGGCGGCGGGCGGGGGGCGGTTGCTGATCACCTCCTCGGTGACCGGGCCGCGGGTGACGATGCCGGGGTCTGGGGCCTATTCGGCGAGCAAGGGGGCGGTGAACGGGTTCATCAAGGCCGCGGCGCTGGAGCTGGCCGAGGATGGGATCACGGTGAACGGGGTGGAGCCCGGGTATATCGACACGCCGGGGCTCTCGCGGATGAAGACACGCTATGGGGCGGATCGGATTGGACACTTCATCCCGTACGGGGCGCTCGGCGATCCCGCGGATGTGGCGCATGCGTTTCTGTACCTCGCCAGCGACGAGGCGAAGTTCGTGACTGGGCAGACGATCATTGTCGATGGCGGGGCGATGCTGGCCGAGAGCCCGGTTTGGAAGGATGCCTGATGCGGTCAGGCTGGGGCCTGGAGGGCGGCGCAGAGCCAGGCTTCGGTGTGTGAGAGGTGCCAGCCAGCGACGGTGAGGGTGAGGGTGCGGCCGGTGGTGAAATCTTCGGTGACCCGGCCAGCGAGCCAGGCGGGGCTTGGCGCGAGGGAGCAGCCGGCGGTGTCCAGGCAGGCGGCGAAAGGCGTGGGGGCTTGCGACTGGAGCGCCGCGCCGATCGCCGCGGGGTTCAGCGCTGGCGGCAGGAGGGTGGCCAGGCGGGTGCGCAGGTCCGGGTTGTGGGCGGCTGGAGCCAGGGCGGCGAGGCCGAGGGCGATGGCGAGGCGGCGGCTGAGCGGCGGGCGGGACGATGCCATGGAAAATTCCGGTGCTGACATGCAGCGCCGCGTTTGTGGCGGGCGCGGGTTCGAGTCTATGTAGCAGCAATCACCCAGGGACCCCGCATGGACACGCCGTCCGATTCCGAGTTTGGCCAACCGACTGCGGTGCGCGTTGCCGTCATTATCCCCTGCTACAACGAGGCGGTGGCGATCCCGAAGGTGGTGGCGGATTTCCGCGCGGCGCTGCCGGATGCGGCGATCTACGTCTATGACAACAACTCGCAGGATGGCACGGCGGAGGTGGCGCGGACGGCCGGCGCGATCGTCCGGCGCGAGACGTTGCAGGGCAAGGGCAATGTGATCCGGCGCTCCTTCGCCGATGTCGATGCCGACGTCTATGTGCTGGTGGATGGCGACGACACCTATGACGCGGCACGGGCGCCGGAGATGGTGGCGCTGTTGCGGCGCGAGGGGCTCGACATGGTCAACGGCGCCCGGGTGACCGATATCGAGAAGGCGTATCGGCCCGGGCACCGGCTGGGCAACCTGGTGCTGACCGGGATGGTGCGGATGGTGTTCGGCAACCGTATCTCGGACATGCTGTCGGGCTACCGGGTGTTCAGCCGGCGCTTCGTGAAGTCGTTTCCCGCGCTGGCCGGCGGGTTCGAGACCGAGACGGAATTTACCGTGCATGCGCTGGATCTGAAGATGCCGGTGGGCGAGGTGATGACCGCCTACAAGGACCGGCCGGCGGGTTCGACCTCCAAGCTGCGCACCTATAGCGACGGGGTACGGATCCTGCGGACCATCGTGGTGCTGGTGAAGGAGGAGCGGCCGTTGCAGTTCTTCAGCATCTGCGGGCTGGTGCTGCTGGTATTGGCGATCCTGTTGGGCGGGCCGGTGGTCAGCGAGTTCCTGCGCACTGGGCTGGTGCCGCGCCTGCCGACCGCGGTGCTGGCGATGGGGCTGGTGCTGATCGCGGCATTGTCGTTTGCCTGTGGGCTGGTGCTGGACTCGGTGTCGCGCGGGCGCAAGGAGGTCAAGCGTCTGGCCTATCTGTCGATCTCCGCACCGCCGCACCTGCCGTGAAGCGGGCGCTGCTGGCCGCACTGATCTGGATGATGCCAGCGGCGGCACTGGCGCAAGGGAGTGGGGCGCAAGGGAGTGGGGCGCAGGGGACGGCGATGATCCCTGTGCCGGTGGTGGCGCCAGGACCTGCACCGGGGCCGGCGCGCGTTGTCGGCGGGCCGGGGGCGGGGTGCATCGCCGGAGCCGTGCGACTGCCGGATATCGCGCCGGGGCTGCAGACGGTGCGGGCGAGCCGGTCGGCGTTCTGGGGACATCCGGATGTCATCGCGGCGCTGTTGCTGCTGGGCGAGCGGGCGAAGGCGGCGGGGCTTCCGGATCTCTACATGAACGACATCTCGCGCCCGCGCGGCGGGCCGATGGCCGGCCATGCGAGCCACCAGGTCGGGCTGGACGCCGATGTGTATCTCGATATCACGACGCCGCGCCGGGCGCTGAGCGCCGCGGAGCGCGATGCGATCGACCTGCCTGGGCTGGTGCGGGCGGATCAGCGCGGGGTGGAGCCGGCGCGCTGGAAGCCCGGGCATGTGACGCTGTTGCGGCTGGCCGCGGAGTTGCCGGGGGTGGACCGGGTCCTGGTCAATGCGGCGATCAAGCAGCAGCTTTGCCGCGAGGTGCCGGCCGGGCAGCGCGACTGGTTGCGGCGGATCCGGCCGTTCTATGCCCATGCCGCGCATATGCACATTCACTTCCGCTGTCCGGCGGGACAGGCCGCGTGCGGCGAATTGCCGCCGATCCCGCCCGGCGATGGCTGCGACGCCTCGCCGCAATGGTGGTTCGACCGGCTGGATGCCCCGCCCGCGCCCCCGCCGGCGGTGCGCAAACCCGCGCCGAAGCCGATGGTGCCGGCGGCGTGCGGCCCGATCCTGACCATGCCGGCGGCAGCCAGCGCGCCGCCCCGGTGACGCGGTGACGCGCCGGGCGGCCGCGATCGTCCTGGCCGGGTTTTGCGCCTTCATCAACCTGTATACGCCCCAGGCGATCCTGCCGCTGATCGCCGACTCCTTCGGGGTGGATGTGCTGCGCACCGGGCTCACGGTCACCGCGTCGCTGGTGGCCGTGGCGCTGGTGGCGCCGTTTGCCGGGGCGATCTCGGACCGGGTGGGGCGCAAGCGGCTGATCGTCGGGGCCTGCGTGCTGTTGTCGGTGCCGACGCTGCTGGTGGCCGGCGCGCAGAGCCTGGAGGCGATGCTGGTCTGGCGGTTTCTCCAGGGGCTGACGCTGCCGTTCATCTTCACCGTCACCGTGGCCTATCTAGGCGAAGAGACCGAGGGGGCGCAGAGCATCCGGCTGGCCGGGATCTACAGCATGGGCACGATCCTTGGCGGGTTCGGCGGGCGGTTCATCGCCGGCGTTGTGGCGGAGTGGGCGGGCTGGCGGGCGGGATTTGCGGTGATCGGGGTGTTCACCCTGCTCGCCGGGCTGGCGGTGGCGGTGCTGTTGCCGGCCGAGCGGCGCTTCCAGCCCCAGCGCGGCGGCATCCAGGCGCAACTGGCGACCTGGCGCGATCACTTCGAGAATCCCCGGCTGATGGCGACCTGCGTCATTGGTTGCTTCATGTTGTTCAGCAATGTCGCGATCTATACCTTTGTGAATATTCATCTGACCGCCCCGCCCTTCTCGCTCAGCCCGGCGCTGATGGGCGGGGTGTTCGCGGTCTATCTGGTGGGGGTGGCGACCACGGCGGCCGGGACACGGCTGGCGGTGCGGTTCGGACGGCGGGCGACGCTGGTGCTGGCGATGGCGGTGGCGGCGAGCGGGCTGCTGCTGACACTGGTGCCGGTGCTGGCCTGCGTGGTGGCGGGGCTGGCGCTGGTCTCCGGCGGGTTGCTGGTGGTGCAGAGCCTGTCGCTGGGGTTCATCGGGGTGGCGGTGGGCCATGGCAGGTCGGCGGCAGTGGGGATGTATGTCACCACGTATTACATCGGCGGCGCGCTGGGCGGGGTGGTGCCGGCGCTGGCATGGAGCCTGGCGGGATGGGCCGGCGTGGCCTGGCTGGTGCTGCCGGTGCTGGCCGGCATGGCGATGCTGGGCTGGCGGTTCTGGCCAGGGATGCCCAGCGGCACGGCCGCTTCGGGTGGGACGGCAACGCGGGGTTAATCCATCGGTGGTGAAGTGCGGCAACGGGCAGGACGCCCGCGCGATATCCTGCAGCCGCGCCGGGGCTTGGTCCCGCCCGCGCGGGGCGTCCGGACCTGACCATGCATCCTTCCGCCGATTTCGATTGCCCGCCGGATGCCGTGCGGGCGCTGCGCGGGGCCGCCCGCACCACGATACTGGTATTGTTGTGGCTGTCGCCGCCGGGGATGGCGGCATTGGCGGCGCGCGGCGGGATGGGCTGGGAGCTGGTTTGCCTGCTCGGCCTGGCGGTGGCCGGGGCGGCGACGCTGGTGCAGCGGTTGAGGCCAGCGGGCGCCGGCCGGCGCGGGCGGCTGGGGCTGGCGCTGGGCACCGCGGCTTCGGCCGGGCTGTGGCTGGGTGCCGGGCATGCCAGCCTGCCGGCCGCGCTGCTGGTCGCCCTGCCCTTCCTCGCGCTGGTGCTGGTCGGCACCCTGGGCGATGCGCGGGCGTTGCTGGCGGCGCTGATCCTGCTGGGGCTGGTCTGCCTGATGCCGCTGGGGGCGCAGGCGGGCGCCGGGGCGGCGCTGCCGGTGATCCAGGCGGGGGGGCTGGCGGTGCTGGCGCTGATGTTGTTGGTGGCGCAGCGGCTGTGGCGGCGGGCGGCACGGCGGCGCGCCGCGATAGAGATACAGCCGCCGGTCAAGGTCCAGGCACGCCCGACGGTCCGGGTATTCTCGCAGCCGGCACAGGCTGCGGCGGCGCCCGGCTTGATGATCCAGGCCGAGCGTGCGCCGGACGGCACGTTGCGGGTGGCCATGGCCGGGCACGCGATGCCCGGGGCGGGGGCGGGAGTTCGGGTGTGGGTTTCATGATCGATTCACGCATCGGCATTTCCTTCTGCCGCATGACGCTCTATCCAGGGGCTGCGGCCGGGTCACGCGCCGTTACTTGGCACCGCCGTCCAAAACGGGCGGCGGCGCGGGGCCCCGGATGCAGTACGACCGCCAGACCGCGATGGACCGACACCGACGACCGCTGATGGCGGCCTGCCTGGTGTTCGGCGTATTCGCGCTGTTCCTGTGTTTCTACCGCGCCTGGGATGCCGACGAGTTCGAGCACCTGCAGTTCACCTGGCTGTTGAGCCAGGGCCGGACCCCGTACCGCGACTTCTTCGAGCACCACACCGCGGCCTTCCACCTGTTGGCCGCACCGCTGTTCGACCTGGTTCGCGATGCCGGGCCGGGGGTGATGGTGGTGGCGCCGTTCGGGCTGCGGGTGTTGTGCACGCTGTTCACCGCGCTGACCGGGGCGGTGGTGTTCGCGATGACGCGGCGCGCGGCCGGGCGCGGCACGGCGACGATGGCGCTGGCGATGTTCCTGAGTTGCAGCTTCGTTCTGGAGAAGGGCATCGAGGTGCGGCCGGATGCGCTGGCCGCGCTGTTGCTGACGGTGTGCGCCTATAGCGTGGCGCGGGGGCTGTGCGAGGCGCCGACCAATGAGGAGCGGCTGTCGTGGGCGCTGGTGGCCGGGCTTGCCGCGGGCGGCACGCTGATGGCATCGCAGAAGGGCATCTTCGCGGTGATCGGGCTGGCGATCGCGCTGGGCATCCTGGGCGGACGGCGGCATGGGCGCGGCTTCACCCTGTTGTTCGCCGGGGTGGCGCTGGCCGGCGTGCTGGCGACCGTGCTGCCGGTGCTCTGGCTGTTCGCGCGGCGCGATGCGCTGGCGGATTTCTTCCAGCACAACGTGGTGCTGGTGATCCTGTGGCCGCGCGACTTCGCCGGCGAGGGCTGGCGCTGGCTCGCGCTGGCGGCGGCCAAGGACACGATGTTCATGGTGCTGGCCGGGCTGGGCTTCGTGCTGCTGGCGCGGCGGCTGGCGCGGCGGCCGCAGACCGGGCTCGGGACCATCGTGGTCATGACGGTGGCGGCCAGTGCCGTCGGCTTCGTGGTAATGCCGATCGCCCAGCGACAATACCTGTTCATGACCGCGCCGTTCGCGGCGATTGCGGCGGCGGTGGCTGCGGGGTGGCTGGCCGAGCGCTGGTCGCATGCCGCGCGGCCGCGGCTGGTGGCGGCGATCCCGGTCATGGTGGTCGGCTATTTCGCCTTCCACGCGGTGCTGGCGCTCGGCCACCCCGACCGCTCGACGGTGGAGTGACTGGACTACGTGCTGCACAACAGCACGCCCTCGGACACCGTGCTGACCGGCTGGTCGCCGGGCGTGGCGTTCCGCCGGCCGGCCTTTCATTACGGCTTTCCGCACCAGGAAGTCCGCACCTTCATCCCCCCCGCGATGGTCGAGGCGCTGGTGGCCGACCTGCGCAGCGGGCAGGTGCATCCGGCGCTGGTGGACCTGGATGCCGATCTGCGGGCACTGGGCCCGGCGCTGGTGGCGGCGGTGCAGGAGCGCTACGAGCCGACCGGGGTCTCCACCCTGTGGAAGCGCCGGCCCTAGCGGGTTAGGCCTGGACGGCTGGGCGTTGGACGGCCACGTTGCGGCATTGCCCGACTTGGAGCCGCCCGATGAACATCGCCGCCCTGCCCTCGCGCCTGGCCCCCGAAATCCTCGCACCCGGACGCCATGCGGTGGGCCAACCGGTGTCGCGGCTGGAGGACCCCGTGCTGCTGCGCGGCGAGGGGCGCTATGCCGATGACATGAACCTGCCGG
>CAXNGD010000071.1:0-9553 GCA_964201575.1 Acetobacterales bacterium
CGGGCATCGAACGAACAACGCTTCAATCGCGCCATCTCCGGCCGCTACGAGCCCGGCAGCACCTTCAAGCTGCAGACCGCGGCGATGGCGCTGGATAGCGGGGCGGCGCAGCTCTGGTCGATCTATGACGCCAGCAGCCCGATCCATTACGGTCGGTTCACAATAAACGATTTCGAGGGCAAGAAGCGGGCGCTGTATTTCCCGGAATTCCTTGCCTATTCCTCGAACATCGCAGCCGCGAAGGTGGCGCAGGCGGTAGGGGCGGAGCGCCAGCGCGCCTGGCACACCCGCATGGGCATGCTGGCCCCAGTGCCGATCGAGCTGCCCGAGACGTTCCGGCCGCTGGCGCCGCCCGTGGCGAACTGGAAGGAGATCGCCACGATGACCATCGGCTTCGGCCATGGCATCTCGGTGACCCCGCTGCATGTGGTGCGCGCCACCGCCGCGATCGCCCATCAAGGCCTGTTGATGCGCCCCACCATCGTGGCGCGCGAGGCCGATGCGCCGCTGCCTGCCGGCGAGCGGGTGATGAGCCAGCAGACCTCGGACACCATGCGCAAGCTGATGCGGCTGGTGGTGTCGGACGGCTTCGGCAAGACCGCCGAGGTGCCCGGCTACTTCATCGGCGGCAAGACCGGCACGGCGGAGAAATCGGGCAAGGGCGGCTACAAGAAGAAGGCCAACATCCAAGCTTTCACCAGCGTGTTTCCGATGAACGCGCCGCGCTATGCGGTGTATTTCATGCTGGACGAAGCGAAAGCAAATGCCAGCACCTTCGGCTACGCCACCGCCGGCTGGGTTGCCGCCCCTGGTGCCGGGCGCGTTGTCTCGCGCATCGGCCCGATGCTGGGGCTTTTGCCGGAGACCACCACGGCGGCGGCCACGGCGGCGAGCATGGCGATACCGATGCAGCCCGGGCGTCCGGCCGGCGCCGCGCCCGCGCGCCCGGCAGCGCCCACCCGTCCGCTGGCTGGCGCGCCAGCCGGCAGCCCGCTTCCGGCCACCGCGCCGCGCGCGACACCGGCCCCGGCACCTGCCCCCACACCCGCCTTGGCGCCCGCACGCGACCCGCGGCAGGAGGCCACGACGCCACCCGGAGGCACCGTCGTTGCAGTTCGCTAGCATCCTCGCCCGCATGCCGGACCTGGTGGCGCTGGAACCGCGCCAGCAGGCGGCCTGGCGCGCGGCGGGCATGCTGGAGGTCATCGGCATCACCGCGGATAGTCGCCAGGTGCGCCACGGCATGATCTTCGCCGCCCTGCCTGGCGCGGTGCAGGACGGGCGCAAGTTCATCGCTGACGCCGTGGCGCGCGGCGCCAGCGCGGTCCTGGCACCCCCGGGCACGGCGGCACCGCCGGGCTGCACCCTGTTGGAGGATCCCGCGCCGCGACGTCGGCTGGCGATCATTGCCGCCCTGATGGCGGGTCCAGTGCCAACCACGCTGGTTGCCGTCACCGGCACCAACGGCAAGACCAGCACCACGGACTTCCTGCGCCAGCTCTGGACCCTGGCCGGATTCAAGGCGGCCAGCCTGGGCACGCTCGGCGTGGTCACCGCCGCCGGCATCGCCGGGCCCGGGCTCACCACGCCGGACGCGGTGCAGCTGTCCCAGGCGCTGGCCGGCCTGACCCGCGAGGGGATCGGCCGCGCGGCGCTGGAGGCATCGTCGCACGGGCTGCACCAGAGCCGGCTGGACGGGCTGAAGCTGTCCGCTGGCGCCTTCACCAACCTGACGCGCGATCACCTGGATTACCACCACACGATGGAGGCCTATCGCGAGGCCAAGCTGCGGCTGTTCCAGGCGCTGCTGCCACCGCGTGCGCCGGCAATTGCCAGCACTGCACTGGAAGAAACCAGCCTGGCCGCCCTGCGTCACATCGCCCAGCGGCGGCGCCTGGACCTGCGTATGGTGGGCGAGGGCGGCACGGCGATCGAGCTGCTGCGTGCCACGCCCCGGCCGCATGGCCAGGTGCTGGAGGTCGTCTGCGGCGGCGTGCGGCGCGAGATCCCGCTCGCCCTGCCGGGCCGGTTTCAGGCCGACAACGCGCTGGTCGCAGCGGCGCTGGCCGAGGTGACCGGGGTGGCGGATGCGCTCGACCGGCTGCCCGGGCTGGTGGGGGTGCGCGGGCGCATGGAACTGGCGGCGACCTTGGCCAATGGGGCCGCGGTCTATGTCGACTATGCCCATACGCCGGATGCGCTGGAGCGGCTGTTGGCGGCGTTGCGGCCGCATACGCCGGGGAAACTGCATGTGGTGTTCGGTGCCGGCGGGGATCGCGATCCCGGCAAGCGGCCGCTGATGGGGGCTGCGGTGGCCGGCCTTGCCGATGTCGCCATCGTCACCGACGACAATCCGCGCACTGAGGACCCCGCCGCCATCCGCGCCGCCGTGCTGGCCGGGATGGCCGCATTGCCCGGGGCGCGGGCGCGGGCCAACCGCGCTGACGCCATTGCCGAGGCGCTGGCCGCGTTGCAGCCGGGCGATGTGCTCGCCGTGGCCGGCAAGGGGCATGAGCAGGGTCAGACGATCGGCACCGAGACGTTTCCGTTCGACGATGTCGAAGTGGTGCGGCAGCTGGCGGGCGCTGCATGAGCGCGTTGTGGAGCCCCGCCGATCTGCATGCGGCCACCGGCGGGTTGCTGCGCACGCCGTTCGGCGCCAGCGGCGTATCGATCGACACAAGGACACTGAAGCCCGGCGATCTCTTTGTCGCCCTGGTGGGCCAGAGCGACGGGCATCGCTGGGTCCGCGCGGCGCTGGAGCGCGGGGCGGCGGGGGCGATGGTCCATTCGCTGCCGGAGGATGTGGCCGATGACGCGAAGCTGCTGGCGGTGGGCGACACGCTGGCGGGGCTGCGCGACCTGGCGACCTATGCGCGGGCGCGCTTCGGGGGAAAACTGCTGGCGGTGACCGGCAGCGTGGGCAAGACCACAACCAAGGAGATGCTGCGCGCGATCCTGGCCGCGCACGCCAGCACCTGGGCCGCCGAGGCGTCGCACAACAACCATTGGGGTCTGCCGCTGACGCTGGCGCGGATTCCGCGGCCGGCGGTGTATTGCGTGGCGGAGATCGGCATGAACCATGCAGGCGAGATCGCGCCGCTGGCGCGGCTGGCGCGGCCGGATGCGGCGCTGATCACCGGTGTGGAGCGCGTCCATATCGGCCATCTCGGCAGCCTCGAGGCGATCGCCGACGAGAAGCTGTCGATCCAAGAAGGGATCAGCGCCGGCACGCTGATCCTGCCGCGCGACAATGCGATGTTCGACCGGTTGCGCGCCGGCGCGCGCCATCCCGTGCGCAGCTTCGGCGCGCATGAAGGGGCCGATGATCGGCTGGTCGCGGTGCGCACCGATGCCGACGGCACCGAACTGGATGCCGAGATCGGCGGACAGCGCGTGACCACCCGCCTGGCCGCACCGGGCGGGCACATGGCGATCAACGCGGTGGCGGCGCTGTCGGCCGCAGCCGTGCTGGGGGCCGATCCAGCGCGCGGGGCGGCGGCGCTGATGGGCTTCATGCCGGTGGCCGGGCGCGGCGCGCGGCGGGAGATCGCGGTGGGCGACGGACGCGCATTGTTGCTCGATGAGAGCTGGAACGCCTCGGCCATTGCGGTGCGCGCGGCCCTCGCGGTGCTGGCGATGCAGCCGGCGGCGCGGCGCGTGGCGGTGCTGGGCGACATGCGCGAACTGGGCGAGATCGGACCGGCCGAGCACGCGGCGCTGGCCGGGGCCGCGGCGGACGCAGCCGACATCGTGTTCACTTGCGGCCCGCTGATGGCGCATCTGCGCGACGGGCTGCCGGCGGGACGGCGCGGGGCCCATGCGGCGGACTCCGCCGCCTTGGCGCCGATCGTCGCCTCAGCGCTGCGACCGGGCGATGCCGTGCTGATCAAGGGCAGCCTGGGCAGCCGGATGAAGCTGATCGTCTCGGCCATCGACCGCCCCGCGGCGGACGCTGCCAGCGGGGAGACCGCCTGATGCTCTACAACCTGATCCCCCCGCTGGCCGACCAGCTTATCGCGGCGAACCTGTTCCGCTACCTGACCTTCCGGGCCGGAGCCGCCTGCATCACCGCGCTGGTGCTGTCGCTGATGTTCGGGCCGATGATGATCCGCCGGCTGCGCGCCATCCAGGGCCAGGGCCAGCCGATCCGCCCGGACGGGCCCGAGCGGCACCTGATCGAGAAGAAGGGCACGCCGACGATGGGGGGCGTGCTGATCCTGGCGGCGCTGACGATCTCCACCCTGATGTGGGCCGATCTGCGCAACGGCTTCGTGTGGGTGGTGCTGTTGCTGACGCTGGCCTATGGCGGGATCGGCTTCATCGACGACTACATCAAGCTCTCCAAGGCGAACTACAAGGGGCTGTCCAGCCGCGGCAAGCTGATCCTGCAATCCATCTTCGGCCTGGCCGCCGGCATCGCCCTGATGCTGCTGACGCGCGAGCCGCTCTCCACCGGGCTGACCGTGCCGGTGTTCAAGGATGTGCTGATCCCGCTCGGCATCGCCTTTCCGCTGGTGGCGGCCACCGTGATGGTGGGTTTCTCCAACGCGGTGAACCTGACCGACGGGCTGGACGGGCTGGCGATCGTGCCGACGATCATTGCCGCCGGCGTGTTCGCGCTGATCGCCTATCTCGTCGGCAACCGGGTGTTCGCCGACTACCTGCAGCTCAACTTTGTGCCCGGGGTGGGCGAGCTGGCGATCTTCTGCTCGGCGCTGATCGGTGCCGGCCTCGGCTTCCTGTGGTTCAACGCGCCGCCGGCCGCCGTGTTCATGGGCGATACCGGCAGCCTGGCGCTGGGTGGGGCCCTCGGGGCGGTGGCGGTGGCGGTGAAGCACGAGATCGTGCTGGGCATCGTCGGCGGGCTGTTCGTGCTGGAGACAGTGTCCGTCATCATCCAGGTGTTCTGGTACAAGCGGACCAAGCGGCGGGTCTTCCTGATGGCGCCGTTGCATCATCATTTCGAGAAGAAGGGCTGGTCCGAGCCGACCATCGTGATCCGCTTCTGGATTATCGCCATGATCCTGGCGCTGGTCGGGCTGGGGACGCTGAAGATCCGATGAACTGGTCCCCCACCCTGTTCGCCGGCAAGCGCTTCGCTGTCGTCGGCCTCGGCCGCAACGGGCTGCCGGCGGCGCGCGCGCTGGCGGCGATGGGGGCGGCGGTGACAGTGTGGGACGACACGGCCGAGGCGCGCGCGGCCGCGACGGGGCTCGTCGTGGCCGAACCGGTGCTGGCCGGGCTCGATGCCCTGGTGCTGTCGCCAGGCATTCCACATTACGGGCCCAAGGCCCATCCGATCGCCGTCGCCGCGATCGCTGCCGGCGTGCCGGTCTGGTCGGATGCGGAGCTGTTGTTCCAGGCGGTGCGCGCCAGCGGATCGAAAGCGCGTTTCGCCGGCATCACCGGCACCAACGGCAAGTCGACGACAACGGCGCTGCTGGCGCATATCCTGGCGGTGGCCGGCATCCCGGTTGTCGCCGGCGGCAATCTCGGCACCGCCGCCCTCGCTCTGAAGCTGCTGCCGGACGGCGGCGTCTATGTGCTGGAAATGTCCAGCTACATGCTGGAGCGACTCGCAACCCTACGTTTCGCCGCCGCGGCGATGCTCAATCTCAGCCCCGACCACCTGGATCGCCATGGCGACATGGCGGGCTATATCGCCGCCAAGCGCCATGTCTTCGACCGCCAGCGTGCCGGCGACCTCGCCGTGATCGGCGCCGACGATGCCGCCTCGCGCGCCATGGCCGACGAACTGCGCGCCGGTCTCGCCGATGTCGTCACCGTCAGCGAACATGCTGACATCGCCGAACTGGCGACGGCCGCAGCGCTGCCCGGGGCGCATAACGCGCAGAACGCCGCCGCGGCGATGGCGATGGCGCTGCGTCTCGGCGCCTCGCGCCCCGCCATCGCCGAGGGCCTGCGGACCTATCCCGGCCTGCCGCATCGCCAGGAGTTGGTGGCACAGCGCGGAAACATCCGTTTCGTCAATGACAGCAAGGCGACCAATGCCGACAGTACCGCGCGCGCCCTGGTTTGCTACGATCGCATTATCTGGATCGCCGGTGGCATGGCCAAGGATGGCGGCATCGAGCTGCTGGTGCCGTTCTTCCCGCGCATCGTCGAAGCCCTGCTGATCGGCCGGGATGCGCCGATCCTGGCGGCGACTCTGGCGGAACATGGCGCATCCCACCGGATGCTCGGCACCCTGGAGGCGGCCGTCGCCGAGGCCTGGCGCCTGGCGCGCGCGGATGGTGCGGAGATCGTGGTGCTGCTGTCGCCGGCCTGTGCCAGCTGGGACCAGTTTTCCGGATTTGACCAGCGCGGCGACCGGTTCCGGACCCTGGCCCAGGCCTGTCTGAGCGAGGTCGCCACATCATGATGCTCTCGCGCGCCGACAACTCGCTGCTGGGCCGCTGGTGGTGGACGGTGGATCGCTGGACCCTGGCGGCGGTCGCCGCCCTGGTGTTCTTCGGCTACGTCATGATGATGGCGGCCAGCCCGGCCGTGGCGCAGGCGATCCGGGTCTCGCGCGACATCTTCCTGTTGAAGCAGGTGGTGTTCCTGTGCGCGGCAATGGGGGTGATGTTCACCGTCTCGCTGTTCACGCCGCGCGGCGTGCGGCGGGTGGCGATGGTGGGCTGTGCCGCGGCATTGGTTCTGACGGCGCTGACGCTGGTGAGCGGGGCGGAGATCAAGGGTGCGCGGCGCTGGCTCACCCTGCCCGGCATGTCGATGCAGCCGAGCGAGTTCCTCAAGCCGTTCTTCGCCGTGGTCGCCGCCTGGCTGATCGCCCAGGGGCGGCGCGAGACCAGCTGGACCCTGAAACTCGCCTGGCCGGCGCTGGCGCTGGGCATGGCCGGGCTGATCGTCATGCTGCTCACGCTGCAGAAGGACATGGGGATGCTCGCCGTGCTGATGGGCGTGCTGCTCACTCAGTTCTTCGTCTCCGGGCTGCATTTAGTGCTGGTGGCCGGCGCGATCGGCGGCTTCGGCGCGGCGGGCTACCTCGCCTACCTGTCGCTGGACCATGTCCGCCGCCGGGTCGACAAGTTCCTTGATCCCGCCTCGGGCGATACGTTTCAGGTCGATCTTGCCAGCAAGGCGTTCGGCTCCGGCGGGCTTCTGGGGCGCGGTCCTGGCGAGGGCAGGGTCAAGGACCACATCCCGGACGCCCATGCCGATTTCGTCTTCGCCGTGGCTGGCGAGGAATTCGGCATGCTGGTCTGCCTGTTGATCGTGCTGCTGTTCGCCTTCATCGCCTTGCGCGGCCTGTTGCGGATGTTGCCGGAGCGCGACCTCTATGTGGTGCTCGCCTCAACCGGTCTGGCCGCCGGCTTCGGGTTCCAGGCCTTCATCAACCTCGCCTCCACCCTGCACCTGATCCCGACCAAGGGGATGACGCTGCCCTTCGTGTCCTATGGCGGCTCCTCGGCGCTGGCGGTCGGGCTGGGCATCGGCCTGCTGCTGGCGCTGACGCGGCGGCGCATGCATGGCGACGTGTCATGAGGGGTCCCCATGCGCGGAGGTGAGATGCGACCCGTGGTGATCGCCGCCGGCGGCACCGGCGGGCATTTCTTTCCCGCCGAGGCGCTGGCTGCCGAGCTGTCCCGGCGCGGCCAGCGCGTGGCGCTGATGACCGACGCCAGGTCGGGCGGGCTGGCCTCGCCGGCATTCGAAGGGCGCGAACGTTTCGTGCTGGCCGGCAGCGGGTTGGCCGGGCGGGGCGTTCTGGGCGCGGCTCGTTCGGCGGTGGCGCTGGCCGCCGGGACCGTCCAGGCGGGGAGAATCCTGGCGCGGCTGCGGCCGGCGGCCATTGTCGGTTTCGGCGGCTACCCCTCAGTCGCCCCAGTGATCGCCAGCCGCTTCCTGGCCGCACGCCCGGCGGTGATTCTGCATGAGCAGAACGGCGTGCTCGGCCGCGCCAACCGCATGCTCTGCCGCCGCGCCACCGTCCTGGCGCTGAGCCTTGCCGGCACGTCGCTGGTGCCCGCCTTCATGCGCACCGAGATCACCGGCAACCCGGTCCGCCCGGCCATCGCCGCCAGCCCCTATGCCCCACCGCAGGACAGCATCCGCCTGCTGGTGCTCGGCGGCTCGCTGGGTGCCCGGGTGTTCAGCGACGTGGTGCCGCCGGCCCTGGCCATGCTGCCCGAGGCGCTGCGCCGCCGGCTCGTGGTCACCCAGCAATGCCGCGCCGAGGATCTGGACCGCGTCCGCGCCGCCCATGACGCCCACGGCATCGCCGCCACGCTGGCGTCGTTCTTCGATGATGTCGCAACCCTCCTGGCACAGTCCCACCTGGTGATCGCCCGCGCTGGCGCCTCCACTGTGGCCGAGCTGGCCGCAGTCGGGCGCCCGGCGCTGCTGGTCCCCCTGCCCGGCGCGATCGACGACCACCAGAGCGCCAATGCCGCGGCACTCGCCGATGCCGGCGGCGCCTGGGTGATGGCGCAGAACACCGTCACGCCCGCCGCCCTCGCCGACCGCCTGGCGGCATTGCTGGCCGATCCCGCCGGCCTCGCCCGCGCCGCCGCGGCCGGCGCAGGTCGCCCCGATGCCGCCGCCCGGCTGGCCGATCTCGTCGAACACGTCATGAACCGAACCACAGGCCAGGAGAGCAGGGCATGAGGGCACTGCCTCTCTCAATCGGCACCATCCACTTCGTCGGCATCGGCGGCATCGGCATGTCCGGCATCGCCGAGGTGCTGCACAATCTCGGCTATTCCGTCCAAGGCAGCGACATCGCCGATGGCGCCAATGTCCGCCGCCTGCGCGAGTCCGGCATTGCGGTTGCCGTCGGCCATGACGCGCGCAACCTCGGCAACAGCCAGGTTGTCGTGGTCTCGACGGCCGTGAAGCCCGACAATCCCGAGGTCCAGGCGGCGCGCGCGCGCATGCTCCCGGTGGTGCGCCGGGCCGAGATGCTGGCCGAGCTGATGCGCCTGCGCTGGGCGATTGCCATCGGCGGCACCCACGGCAAGACCACCACCACCAGCCTGGTCGCCGCCGTGCTGGAGGCCGCCCATCTCGACCCGACGGTCATCAACGGCGGCATCATCAACAATTACGGCACCAACACCCGCATGGGTGCGGGCGAATGGATGGTGGTCGAGGCCGACGAGAGCGACGGTAGTTTCCTGCGCCTTCCCGCCACCATTGCCGTTGTCACCAACATGGACCCGGAGCATCTCGACCATTGGGGCACCGGGGAAGCGATGCTCGCCGGCTATGACCAGTTCGTGCAGAACGTGCCGTTCTATGGCTTCGCCGTGCTGTGCATCGACCATCCGGCGGTGCAGCAGATGATCCCGCGCCTGTCCGACCGCCGCATCATCACCTACGGCTTCTCGCCGCAGGCCGATGTGCGGGCGGACAAGCTGGTGATGGACAAGCTCGGTGCCACCTTCGAGGTCACGATCGCAGACCGGGCGCGCGGCCGCAGCCGCAAGATGGGGCCGTTCCGCCTGCCGATGCTGGGCCAGCACAATGTCCAGAACGCGCTCGCCGCCGTGGCCATCGGCGCCGAGATGGAGATCGACGACGCCAC
>CAXNGD010000072.1:0-9551 GCA_964201575.1 Acetobacterales bacterium
ACCCCCCTCTCCCGGAAGCGCTCAAACGAATGGGGTCTGGGGCCTCAGGCCCCAGCGGGTCCAGGGCAGAGCCCTGGCCTTTCTCGCTTTCCTCCCCCGCCCCGACCTGTCACGATGCGCCGATGGACCATTCGGTGAACTCCGCCGGCGGTCGCCCTTTGCTTGGCGCCCGTACGGCCCCGCTCCCCCCCGCGCTCGACGCTCGCTCGTCGGCCGTGCTGCGCGAGATCGTCGAGCAATACGTCGAAACCGGCGAACCCGTCGGCAGCCGCACCCTCTCCCGCCGCCTGCCCATGAGCCTCTCGCCGGCCACCATCCGCAACGTGATGGCCGACCTCACCGATGCCGGCCTGCTCTTCGCCCCGCACACCTCCGCCGGCCGCCTGCCGACCGACCTTGGCCTGCGCCTGTTCGTCGACGGCCTGCTCCAGTTCGGCGAATTGTCCGACGACGACCGCGAAGCCATCGGCGCCTCGCTCGCCGCCTCCGGCCGTTCCCTGGAAGACACGCTGGCCGAGGCCTCCACGATGCTCTCCGGCCTCTCGGCGGCCGCCGGCCTGGTCCTGGCGCCGAAAGGCGAGGGCCCGCTGCGCCACATCGAGTTCGTCCCGCTCGGCTCCGGCCGCGCCCTGGTCGTCCTCGTCGCTGGCGACGGCCATGTCGAGAACCGCGTCATCGAGATCCCCCCAGGCGTCCCCCCCAGCGCCCTGCAACAGGCCGGCAACTACCTCAACGCCCGCCTCTCCGGCCGCCCGCTCGCAGAACTGCGCCGCGTCGTCGGCGAGGAAATCGCCGCCAACCGCACCCAGCTCGACGAGCTTTCCGCCCATATCGTCGAAGCCGGCCTCGCCACCTGGACCGACGAGGGCCGCGGCGCCAGCCTCATCCTGCGCGGCCAGGCCCGCCTGCTGCAGGACGTCACCCAGATCGAGCGCCTGTCGGCCATCCAGGTCCTGTTTGAGCGGCTGGAGGCCCAGGAAACCATGCTCCGCCTCCTCGACCTCGCCGAGCGCAGCGACGGCGTGCGCATCTTCATCGGCGCCGAATCCGGCCTGTTCGGCACCTCCGGCGTCTCCATGGTCGTCGCCCCCGCCCGCAACGCCGCCAACCGCATCGTCGGCGCCATCGGCGTCATCGGCCCCACCCGCATCAACTACGGCCGCATCATCCCGGTCGTGGACTACACCGCCCGCGTCATCGGCCGCCTGCTGGGCTGACCGCCCGCCCCCCGCTCGCGCCTTCGTTTACGCTTGCGAAACCTTGTGCCGCAACACTGCGGCCATGGACCAACCGCCCTCCCCCGCGCCGCCCCTGCCCGCGCGGCCCCTGCGCCTGCTGGTGGTCGACGATGAAACGGTCCAGCGCCTGCTGGTCACCCGCGCCGCCGCCTCCCTCGGCCTCGCCGCCGACTCCGCCGCCACGCTGGAGGAAGCCGAGGCCCGCCTCCAGGCCGACATCTTCGACGTCGTCGTCCTCAACCTCAGCCTGCGCGAGAACGACGGCATCGAAATGCTGCGCACCATCGCCCGCGGCGGCATGGACCCGGTGCTGGTCTTCGTCTCCGGCTTCGACCAGCGTGTGCGTGAGGCCGCCGCCCGCCTCGCCGCCGCCCTCGGCCTGCGCGTCGCCGGCACCCTCGGCAAACCGCTGCCGCTCGGCGAACTCCTCGCCCTGCTCCGCGCCATCCCTCCCCGCCGCGTCCGCCCACCCCAGGTCCCCCGCGCGCCCATCGACCCCGCCGACCTGGCGGCTGCCATCCCTGGCAGCGAAATCACCTGCCGCTACCAGCCAAAGGTGGCACTGGGCAGCCGCCGCATCATCGGCGTCGAAGCCCTGGTCCGCTGGAACAGCCCCCGCCACGGCGCCGTCCCGCCCGACGTGTTCGTCCCGCTGGCCGAACGCGCCGGCCTGATCGACGCACTGACCGAGCGCGTGCTCAGCATCGCCCTCGCCCCCCTGCCCGCCTGGCGCGCCGCCGCCCCGGGCCTCACCCTGGCCGTCAACCTCTCCCCCCTCAGCATCACCGACCTCGGCCTGCCCGAACGCGTCAGCGCCGCCCTCGCCGCCGCCCGCGTCCCCGCCGAGGCCCTGGTGCTGGAAGTCACCGAAGGCGCGGTCATGGAGGATTTCATCCTCGCCGCCGACATCCTCACCCGCCTGCGCATCCGCGGCGTGAAGCTCTCGATCGACGATTTCGGCACCGGCCACTCCTCCCTCCTCTCGCTCCTGCGCCTGCCCTTCGCCGAGATCAAGATCGACCAGGCCTTCATCCGCCCGCTCGACCACGACCCCGAGGCCGAGAAAATGGTCGCCGCCGTGATCTCCCTCGCCCGCGCGCTCGACCTCGACATCGTCGCCGAAGGCATCGAAACGGAGGCGGTCGCCGCCCGCATGCTCGCCCTTGGCTGCCCCATCGGCCAGGGCTACCTGTTCGACCGCCCGCTCGAAGGCACCGCACTGGGCGCGCGCCTGGCCGCCGCGATGGCCTAGCGCCATGCGGCAAAGCCACGGCCTGCGCCTGCTGCTCACCGCCACCCCCGGCTGGATCTGGCCCGTCGTCGCCATCAGCCTCGTCTGGCTCGGCATCGTCCTGCACCTCTCCGCAGCACGGACCGACGCGCTGGCCAGCGCCGGCCAGAACGCCACCAACCTCGCCCGCACCTTCCGCGAATCGATGGTCCGCACCATCCGCGAGATCGACCTGACCCTGCTGTTCGTGCGCGCGCTGCACACAAGCGAGGGCGCGGCGCTGAACCTCCGCCCCTGGGTCGACGGCGCCGGCGCCGACCAGCGCCTCGCCCTGCAGATCACCATGGTGGACCGCAACGGCATCGTCACGCTCAACAGCCTCGGCCCCGTCACCGGCCGCCTGGACCTGTCGGACCGCCCGCATTTCCGCCACTTCGCCGACCAGCCCCCCGGCGCGGCGGCGCGCGACCACCTCTACATCAGCCCCCCCATCCTCGGCCGCGTCTCCAAGGCCTGGACCATCCAGTTCGTCCGCATGCTGACCACGCCCGACGGCGCCTTCGACGGTATCGTGGTGCTCTCCGTCCCCCCCAGCCACCTCACCCAGGTCTACCGCGCCGTCGATGTCGGCCGCCGCGGCACCGTCACCCTGCTCGGCCTCGACGGCACCGTCCGCGCCCATGCCGGCCCCGGCCAGTCGCCCATCGGCGCCGCCTCCGCCCATCCTGCCCTGGGCAGCCCCGCCCCGGGGACAGCCAACGAGACATCCGCCGCCGCCGAGGGCAGCTTCGAATGGGTCGACCCCGCCGACGACACGCGCCGCATCGAAAGCTTCGTGCGCATCCCCGGCTACCCCCTGGTCGTCTCCGTCGGCCTCGCCCGCGCCGAGGTCCTGGAACCGCTCGACGGCACCTATCAAACCCTGGTCGGCAGCGGCCTCGTCCTCACCCTCCTGCTGGTCCTCGCCGGCTGGGCCATGCGCCGCGGCGAGGCCGACCTTGCCCTCGCCCGCGCCACCACCCACACCGCGGTCGAGAACATCGGCCAGGGCATCATCATGGTCGACGCCAAGGGCGACATCGCCCTGCTCAACCAGCGCGCCGTCACCCTGCTCGACATCCCGTCGCAATACGGCCCCGGCAGCCGCTTCGCCGACCTGGTCGCCTGGCAGCGCCGCGTCGGCGAATTCGGCTCCGGCACCGACCAATCCCTGCGCGAGCGCATCTACCATACCCGCCGCCCCGACCGCACCCTGCCGGAGGTCTACAAGCGCCAGCGCCCCAACGGCATCTGGCTCGAAATCCGCACCATCCAGCTGCCCGACGGCGCCTCCGTCCACACCTTCCGCGACGTCACCGACTGGGAGGAAGCCCAGGCCGCCCTCGTCGCCGCCCGCGACGCCGCCGAAGCCGCGGTGCGCGCCCGCGCCCAGTTCCTTGCCGTCATGAGCCACGAGATCCGCACCCCGCTCAACGGCATCCTCGGCATCGCCGAACTGCTCCAGGATTCCGCCAACGACCCCGAGCAGGCCCGCTTCGTCGCCGTCATCCGCCAGTCCGGCCAGCATTTGCTCGACCTGCTGAACGACATCCTCGACTTCTCCAAGATCGACCAGCACGCCATCGAGCTGGAATCCCTGCCCTTCGACCCCGCCCAGGTGCTGCGCGACGCCCTGGCCCTGGTCGCCCCGCGCGCCGCCGAACAGGGCCTCTCGCTCGACTGCGCCATCGCCCCCAACCTGCCCCCCCGCGTCTTGGGCGACGCCCACCGCCTGCGCCAGGTGCTGCTCAACCTGCTCGGCAACGCGGTGAAGTTCACCCGCCAGGGCAGCGTCACCGTCCGGCTCGAAGCCGCCCGCGGCGGCGAAACCTGGCAACTCCGCTTCGCCGTGCGCGACACCGGCATCGGCATGTCCGCCGAGGTGCTGCCCCGCCTGTTCCAGGAATTCACCCAGATGGACAGCACCATCACCCGCCGCTTCGGTGGCAGCGGGCTGGGCCTGGCCATCTCCCGGTGCCTGGTCGAGGCCATGGGCGGCGCGATCGACGCCGAAAGCACCCTCGGCCAGGGCAGCGAGTTCCGCTTCGTCATCCACGCCCCCGCTGCCCCCGCCGCCCTCGCCGTGGAAGCAGGCCCCGCCACTGCCGAGGCCTTCCTCGCCGCCCGCCGCCCCCGCGTCCTGCTCGCCGAAGACAACGGCGTGAACCGCCTCGTCGCCATCCGCATGGCCGAACGGCTCGGCTGCACGGTCGATGCCGTCATCGACGGCGCCGCTGCCCTCGCCGCCGTCGCCCAGGGCAGCTACGACATCGTGCTGATGGACGTCATGATGCCGGAAATGGACGGCCTGGCCGCCACCCGCGCCATCCGCGCCCTGCCCGGCCCCGCCCACCGCGTGAAAGTGATCGGCCTGTCCGCCAACGCCTTCCTCAGCGACGAGACCACCGCGCTGGAAGCCGGCATGGACGGCTTCGTCACCAAGCCCGTCACCCTCGCCCAGCTCGCCCACGCCATGGCCCGCGCCCTCGCCGACGAACAACCCGCCCCCGCCCCCGGCCAGTTCGCCCGCCTGCGCGAACTCGCCACCACCGGGGACACCGCCGCCCTCGCGCGCGAAGCCCACGCCATGGCCGGCAGCGCCGGCACCGTCGGCCTCGACGCCCTGGCCACCGCCCTGCGCACCATGGAACGCGCCCTGCGCCAGGGCGCCCCCGCCAACCCCGAAGCCGTCGAAGCCATCGCCGCCCTGACCGAGGCCGGCCTACAAAGCCTCGCCCCCCATCACGCGCCCGTCCCTGCGCTCACGACATAGTCCCGCGGCGCCCCGCGCAGCCCTCGCCGCGCGCCCCCGCCTTGTGCCGCCCCCATCGGACGACTAACTGGACGGATCATGAGCACCGAACCGAATTCCCCGGCCCCCTCTGGCCCCGCCCAGGGCGAGCCCGCCGATCTCGCCGACCCCGCCGCCCCGCAAACGCCGGAGCAGCTGATGCACGCCGCCAGCCAGCGCATCGCAGCGCTCGAGGCGGAAGCCGCGGAAATGAAGGACCGCTGGATGCGCGCCGAGGCCGAGATGGCCAACGTCCGCGCCCGCGCCAAGCGCGACGTCGACGAAACCCGTCAGTTCGCCGTCCAGAAATTCGCCCGCGACGTCGCCGAAGCCGCCGAGAACCTGCGCCGCGGCCTCCACTCCATCCCCCCTGCCGCCGCCGGCCAGCCGGACATCGTCACCAAGCTCCGCGAAGGCTTCGAAGGCATCGAGCGCAGCTTCGTCGCCCTTCTCGAACGCAACGGCATCGCCGCAACCGACCCCACCGGCGCCAGCTTCGACCCCAACCTGCACCAGGCGATGGCCGAGAACGAAACCACCGACCACCCGCCCGGCACCGTCATCCAGGCCTGGAGCATGGCCTGGACCCTCAACGGCCGCCTGCTCCGCCCCGCCATGGTCGTCGTCGCCAAAGCCCCACCTGCCAAGCTCGACACCACCGCCTGACCACATTGCCTAAAAAATACGCAATTCGCCCCACCCGGCCCCCTTGCCGAGCGGCCACTCGCTGAATACATCCCACCGGCAATAACGGGGATGCCACCGGTGCTTCGGGCTGGCGGCTTCCGCTGCAAGGAGAGACTGACATGAGCAAGGTTATCGGTATCGACCTCGGTACCACAAATTCCTGCGTCGCCATCATGGAAGGACCCGCCGGCAAGGGCGAGATCCGCGTGATCGAAAACAGCGAGGGCGCCCGCACAACCCCCTCCATCGTCGCCATCTCAGACAGCGGCGAGCGCCTCGTCGGCCAGAGCGCCAAGCGCCAGGCCGTCACCAACCCCACCAACACCCTTTACGCCGTCAAGCGCCTGATCGGCCGCCGTTACGACGACCCCCTGGTCGCCAAAGACAAGTCGATGGTCCCGTACGATATCGTCCGCGGCGACAATGGCGACGCCTGGGTCAGCGCCCGCGGCGAAAAATACTCCCCCAGCCAGATCAGCGCCTTCACCCTGGGCAAGATGAAAGAGACCGCCGAAGCCTATCTCGGCGAACCCGTGACGCAAGCCGTCATCACCGTCCCCGCCTACTTCAACGACAGCCAGCGCCAGGCCACCAAGGACGCCGGCCGCATCGCCGGCCTCGAAGTCCTGCGCATCATCAACGAACCCACCGCCGCCGCCCTGGCGTACGGCCTGGACAAGAAGAAATCCGGCACCATCGCGGTCTATGACCTCGGCGGCGGCACCTTCGACATCTCCGTCCTAGAAATCGGCGACGGCGTCTTCGAAGTGAAATCCACCAACGGCGACACCTTCCTCGGCGGCGAGGACTTCGACCTGCGCGTCATCGATTACCTCGCCGACGAGTTCAAGAAGGAACAGGGCATCGACCTGCGCAAGGACCGCCTCGCCCTGCAGCGCCTCAAGGAAGCCGCGGAAAAGGCCAAGATCGAGCTCTCCTCCTCCAAGGAGACCGAGCTCAACCTGCCCTTCATCACCGCCGACGCCTCCGGCCCCAAGCACCTGGTCATGAAACTGACCCGCGCCAAGCTGGAAAGCATCGTCGACGACCTCGTCACGCGCACCCTCGAACCCTGCCGCAACGCCCTCAAGGACGCCGGCGTCACCGCGGGCGAAATCGACGAAGTCATCCTGGTCGGCGGCATGACCCGCATGCCCAAGGTGATCGAAGCCGTAAAGCAATTCTTCGGCCGCGAACCCGCCCGTAACGTCAACCCGGACGAAGTCGTGGCCATCGGCGCCGCCGTCCAGGGCGCCGTCCTCAAGGGCGACGTCAAGGACGTCCTCCTGCTCGACGTCACGCCCCTGTCCCTCGGCATCGAAACCCTCGGCGGCGTCTTCACCCGCCTCATCGAGCGCAACACCACCATCCCGACCAAGAAAAGCCAAGTCTTCAGCACCGCCGATGACGGCCAGACCGCCGTCACCATCAAGGTGTTCCAGGGCGAGCGCGAAATGGCCGCCGACAACAAGCAGCTCGGCAATTTCGACCTCCAGGGCATCCCCCCCGCCCCGCGCGGCGTCCCCCAGGTCGAAGTCACCTTCGACATCGACGCCAACGGCATCGTCTCCGTCCAGGCCAAGGACAAGGCCACCGGCAAGGAACAGCAGATCCGCATCACCGCCTCGGGCGGCCTCTCCGAAGCCGACATCCAGCGCATGGTCCAGGAAGCCGAGGCCAACGCCGAAGCCGACAAGACCCGCCGCGAGCTCGTCGAATCCCGCAACGCCGCCGAAGCCATGGTCCATCAGGTCGAAAAGAACCTGAAGGAGCATGACGCCCAGATCTCCGCCCAGGACAAAGGCGAAGCCGAAGCCGCCATCGCCGCCAGCAAGACCGCCCTGGAAGGCCAGGACATCGAGGCGGTGAAATCCGCCACCGAACGCCTCAGCCAGGTCGCCATGCGCATCGGTGAAGCGATGTACAAGGCCCAGCAGACCGGCGAACAAGCCCCGCCCGATGCCGGCCCCACCGCCGGCGCGCCCCCCCCGGGCGGCGATAAGGTTGTCGACGCCGAATACGAAGAAGTCGACGAGAAGAAGAAGAACAAGTCAGCCTAAGAAAAGGAAGACGTTCTTTTTTGAAAAAAAGAACCAAAAAACTTTTGTCCACTGGCCGGGTGCTCGTTACCAACACCCGGCCAAACGGACAAAGTCTTTTTGCTTCTTTTTCTTCAGAAAAAGAAGACCTTCCTTCCTCCTCCCCTCCCCTGGATGAGAGCCGCGCATGGCCAAGGCCGACTACTACAGCACCCTGGGTGCCCCCCGCGAAGCAACCGCCGACGACCTGAAAAAGGCTTACCACAAGCTCGCCAAGCAATATCACCCGGACTACAACCCCGGTGACGCCAAAGCGGAAGCCAAGTTCAAGGAGGTCAGCGAGGCCTACGAAATCCTCAAGGACGACCAGAAACGCGCCGCCTATGACCGCTACGGCCACGCCGCCTTCGAAAACGGCAATAACGGCCAGCAAGCCGGCGGCTTCGACTTCGGCGGCGCCGGCCTTGGCGATATCTTCGACCAGATGTTCGGCCAGTTCGCCGGCGGCCGGAACCGCGGCCCGCGCGGCGGCAACGACCTGCGCGCCCAGGTCGAGATCGACCTCGCCCAAGCCTTCGCCGGCACCAAGGTCCAACTCCGCGTCCCCACCCGCGTCGCCTGCGAAGCCTGCACCGGCACCGGCTCCGCCTCGAAGGACCGCGCCGCCGCCGAAACCTGCGGCACCTGCGGCGGCGCCGGAAAAGTCCGCATGCAACAAGGCTTCTTCCTGGTCGAACGCACCTGCGTCACCTGCTCAGGCCGCGGCCAGACCATCAAGAACCCCTGCCGCATCTGCTCCGGCAACGGCACCATCCAACGCGAACGCACCCTCTCGGTCGCCATCCCCGCCGGCGTCGAAGACGGCACCCGCATCCGCCTCTCCGGCGAAGGCGAAGCCGGCGGCCCCGGCGCCCAACCTGGCGATCTCTACGTCCATGTCGGCATCCGCGCCCACGAAATCTTCCAGCGCGACGGCGCCAATATCTTCTGCCGCGTCCCCCTGCCCATGACCCAGGCCGCCCTCGGCGGCGATGTCGAAGTCCCCGCCATCGACGGCAGCAAAGCCCGCGTCAAAATCCCCCCCGGCACCCAGACCGGCGAACAATTCCGCCTGCGTGGCAAGGGCTTCTCCGTCCTGCGCAGCGCCGCCCGCGGCGACATGTACATCCAGGTCGCCGTCGAAACCCCGCAAAGCCTCACCAAGCGCCAGCGCGAACTGCTCGAGGAATTCGAAGCCGAAGGCAAAGGCCACGGCAAAGGCTCCCCGGAATCCGCCGGCTTCTTCGCCAAGGTCAAAGACTTCTTCGAAGGCGGCCGCCAGTAATCCCGCCACCACCCCGTCATCCTGAGCGCAGCGAAGGATCCACGCTTCTTATAACAACCGCCCTAGCTTCTGACACACGCCCACTGCCTATGTCCGATGGATGCGATCCGCATTGGGTCTTCGGCGAGGAAGTTCCATGCGTCTTTGCATGCTTGGACGATGGCGTCGTAGCTGTCCCAGACCAGACTGCTGAGTTTGTTGG